>JARKQW010000085.1 GCA_029974695.1 Syntrophobacteraceae bacterium
GGGCCGCTTCGGAAAGATGCCAACACCTACCTTTGGCAGGCCTATCGGTATGCGTTCCAATTCGCCCGTCCCACCCTCTGGGTCCTGTGCGGGCTCCCCGCTTCGGGCAAGTCGTCCCTGGCCCTGAAACTTTCCGAGACCCTTCACCTTCCGGTTTTCCAGTCCGACCTTGTGCGGAAGGAAGGCGGCGGGGAGGCCCGAATCGAGGCCGGGGTGGTTCCCTACGGTGGCGGAATCTACCGGGCCGAGCTGCGCCAACGGGTTTATGGGCGGTTGCTGGCTTCCGCCCAAGAACAGCTCAAAGGAGGCCGTTCCGTCGTGCTGGACGCTTCCTTCTCCCGGAGGAAATGGAGGGAGGAGGCTGCCCGATTGGCCCGGGACCTGAATACGAGCCTCGTATTCGTGGAATGTGTCTGCGGGGAAGAGACCCTTCGTCGGCGGTTGGAACAAAGGGAGGAGGCCCCAGGCCTGTCGGATGCCCGGTTGGTGCATCTTCCGGCCATGGTCCGGGACTTCGAACCCTTAACGGAAGTCCCCCCGCTTCAACACGGCAGGGTTTGTACCGAGCAAGACCCGGACCGGGTCCTTGTGGAAACGATTTCCAACGGATATTTCCTGAAGTGCGCTCAGGTGCGGGAATTGCTGCAGGGCGCAGGGTCAGACCTGAATGGATAAAATGCGGTAAATGCGAATTCCCGAAGGAGTGTACACCGTAACTTCTTCACCCTCCCGATGCCCCATGAGGCATCTTCCCACGGGGGACTCCACCGAAAGCTTCCCGTCCCTCACATCGGATTCGTAAGGTCCCACCAACTGATACCGCCGGGTTTCCCCCGTATCGATGTTTTGAACCACCAGGACCGCGCCGAATGCCGCCTGTTTCAGGAAGAACTTCCGGCCCACCACCACCTCGCAGCGGGCCAGCTTTTCTTCCAGTTCCCGAATCTTCTTCTGGAGGATGACGTGCCGTTCCCTTGCCAGCAGGTACTGCTGGTTCTCCGCCTTCACACCGTAGCTGCGGGCTTCTTGGAGCTCTTCGAGTACTTGGGGACGCACCGCACGACGAAGATACAACAACTCCCCGAGGAGACGCAAATATCCCAGGCGTGTGATGGGGACCTTGTTCATGGCTGGGGTCCCGGAGCAAAGAAGTCGCGAGGCAGGTCTCCGCGGGCCTGTCGGGCCTCGAGGAGGGAAATGCCGATGACCGTTTTCCCATCCTGGATTTCCCCGTCCAGGATGAATCGTCGTATCTGGTCGAGGGAAACAATCTCCGTCCTGGCGATCTCGTCTTCGTCCCCGTTGTCCGAGACCTTCCGCAAACCTGAGGCTGCATAGATCCGGATCACCTCGTTGGAATACCCGATGGCGGGGTAATAGCTGAAGAGGTGGAGGAGTCTTGCGGCGTCGTACCCCGTCTCCTCGAGGAGTTCCCGGTGGGCACAGGTCTCGAGGTCTTCTCCCGGGTCCGCTTTGCCGGCGGGGATCTCCAGGGTTTCGCGATCGATGGCGTAGCGCCATTGCCGCACCATGAGGATATGGTTCTCATCGAGCAGGGGGACGACCGCCGCCGCTTCGGGATGGTCCACCTTGATTCGCTCGGTAATTCTGCCGGTTCGGAGGCGCACCGTGTCCAGTTGAGCGGTGAAGTGCTTGGCACAAAGGGTTCCCAAAGTCCGAATTCGTTCTTCCATAAAATGCCTCGATCTGTTCCGAAGGGTCAATCGTTCACCGGGGAAATCGACAGCCGGTGGGGCGAACGGGTTCGTGGGAAAAACCCGCCGGGAACCCGGCACAGGCCACAAAAAGGGGATTCCCGGCCCCCGGAAATAAAAACATGTTTCTTTTCCGGGATCAAGGAACATCCTGCCCGGTCTCCCCCCTGGGGGCAATTACGGGCAGGTTCCAAATAAGGCTTGCATCCCACTTCGGCCCATGATTATTGTTAGTGCCGATTTTTCGACGGGGAGGGACCCGGTGGTTCCGGGAGGAAGGGGAGGACCGGGGTGTTGGCAAGGGCGGTCACATGTGTTCACAGGGACAGTCACCATGAAGACGGAAAACGAGTTTGTCTATTCCTTTCCAAAAAATCCCCTGGAAGAAGTGCGGGCGGGCTTGACGGTCTTTCGGGGCAAACAATATGTGGATCTGCGAATCTATTACAAGGGAGACGACGGGGAGTTCCATCCCTCCAAGAAGGGGCTGACCCTGAGCATCGAGCTTTTCCCCGAGCTCGAGGAAGCGGTGAAGAGGCTCCGGGAAGTGGTGGCCGAATGAAGGGAAGAACCGTCGAGGGTCCCCTGCCCGCACGGCCTCATGGGATCAGGGTGAATTTCCAGGCGCAATACCAGTCTTCGGGGTGCTCGTCGGGGGGGCACCCGATACACTCCGTGGTAATCCGGGGATCGATGGCGGAAGCGAAGGTGGGGTATTCCACCATCCCGGCGGACTTGCACGGGTAATCGGGGAGTCCCTTTCGCTTTCTGGCCGCCTGCACCCGGCAGTCGACCATGCGGAAGACGACGGTGTGCTCGTCTACCTCCTCGATGACCTGCTTGTTGATCCGGGCATACATACGAAATCCCAGGGCGGTCTTGAGTCCCTCGAGTCCGGGGAAATCCGGGAGGCCCAGGATCTCTTTGGTCCTCAGGGCTTCGTAGGGGGAGAAGCGGGACCAGCAGGCATCGTTGCATGCCTTGGCGGCATCCATGCCGTAGCGCTTTTCCACCGCCTGGAACCACACCCCGTCGTCGGCCAGCCAGTTGATGCAGACGGCATCCAGCAATCCCAGAAGTTCCTTTCTGTCCATGGACTTGAGCGCCTTGGGAACGTTGTCCTCGATTTCGAATCCCAAAACGAAGGACAATCGTTTGAGCATGATGCCCCACCAGAGGTCCCCGGCCTCGGTTTCCACCTTCACGGCCTTTTCCGTGCCCAATCGGGTTTCCACTTCTCCGAACCAGTACCCGTAATGGACCAGGGTGCGACGAAAGCCTTCCAGGACCCAGGAGACGATTTCCGAATCGGGCAGATCCTCGAGGCTCTTGGGGGGCGCCGTCTTTTGGGACATGGTCTTTTCTCCTTTCTCGAAACAAGGGTTTCGTGGGATGCCTGGCGTGCTCCGGAGTCATGGAGCGGGCGATCCGGCTTTTTCGCAGGTTCCCGCAAGGGTGCTCGGGCGGGAGGTCGGGAACCCCGGTAGGAGAGGGTCTCACGAGGGCCTCTCCCCGGCCCGAATCGCCACAGAACGGCATCCTAAACCTCTCGGGCCGTGTTTTCCAACCCTTCTTCACCCGAGGGGAAGCGGATCGCTCCTCCCTTCCGACTCCCTTTTCCTTTTCATCTCCCATCCGCCCGGTCAAGGGGGGGAGGGGCCGCCTCAATCGAGCCCTCGACTCCATGGTGTCGGAGGCTCACGGTTTGCATCCGGGCATCCTGTAAGCCGGCACCGTCTTCGAGACCCCGCGGACAAGGATGCGCTCCGTGCGGTTCGACGACCCGGGCGGCGGAAGTGCGACGGACCTCGACTACCCGGTCACACCCGCAGTGAGCCTGATCGAGGAGTGGCGCATCGCCTTCCTGCCGCACCTTTATCCCTTCGTCGAACACGGCGGAACGAAACACGCGTCCCATTTTCTCAAGGTTTCCGATCGGAAACTGCCCATTTGCGTCGAGGCCGGCATCTGCTCCCTGGAAAGGATTTCCACCAATGGGGGAAAGCGGGGCTTCCCGGTTGAAATAGACCCCGAGGACCTCCGTAGATTACCCGTTGTCGCGGACGCTTCGCGCCCGCGACAACGGGGCGGCGGATGAAGCCGACTCCGGGAGGTAAAACCTATCCGGCCTGCGAGGAAGAGTGGGGATTCGCGACTCATCGACGGCAAACATCCCGGGTGGAAGCGGGCGAGGTCGAGGATCCAATCCATTCCGATAACGGCCCGGGGATTCATGT
>JARKQW010000114.1 GCA_029974695.1 Syntrophobacteraceae bacterium
AGCGGCGACGGCGGGCAGCAGAAGCATGCTGGTCCCGCTGTTTACCAAAAGAATCGGATTGCGGGGCTGAGACCATCGATGGGAAGGGGGGGTCACCAGTACCCGGTCCTCGTCCCAGGAAACCCCCACTCCCAGCTCTTCCAGGGCGCGGGCGGTGAGCAGGGTGTCTTCGGCAACCAGGGGATGCCGGATTTCGCTGGTCCCACGGGCCAGGGTCGCCATGAGCAGAGCCCGGTGGGTGATGGACTTGGATCCCGGCAAACGGATGAAGGCCTTCACCTTCGAAACGGTTTGGATCTTCTTTACTGTGACGCTCATGGTTTCATCCTGATTCCCCGCGACCTTTCCAAAGCCGGTGGTGAGCTAAGAAACGCCGCCGTTCCGCATCCTGCCTCATGGTTTCTCTTCCACACCCTGCAACCCAACCAATCAACCAACTAACCAACCAACCCCTCCCAAAGCGCCTCCCGCATTTCCCGGATCCCGCCTTCTTCGGGGATTTCCCGGCCCAGCCACCACTCCAGTTGAGCCACTCCCTGGTAGAGGAGCATTTCCCACCCGGGAACGATCCGGGAACCCGCATCCCGGGCCAGGGAGGAAAACTCCGTCCACAAGGGTCGGTAGACCGTATCCATGACTACCATGGAGGGTCGAAAAAAGGACCTGGGAACCAGGGAAGTCGGCGGAGAGCCCGGGAGCCCGACGGAAGTACATTGGACCACGATTTCGAACTCGCTCTCTCTTCCCTCTCGAGACAGCTGGGACAGGGGAAGAAAACGGCATCCCAGGGAACGGGCCAGGAGCTCCCCCCGCTCGACGGTTCGATTGGCAATGGTTACCCTCGCTCCTTCCTTTTTCAGCCCGAAGGCCACGGCCTTGGCCGCGCCCCCGGCTCCCAGGACCAGCACTCTTTTTCCCTCGAGGGGAGTTGCTGCGCGGAGGGCGCGGTTGGCCCCCAGCCAGTCGGTGTTTCTCCCTTCCCATCCCCGGGGGGTCCTGCGCAAGGTGTTGACGGCGCCGATGGTCCGGGCCGTTTCATCCGCTTCTTCCACGATCCCCAGGGCTTGCTCCTTGTGAGGCAGAGTGACGCTGAGCCCCTCGAACCCCGTTCGATACAAGGTTTCCAGGTCTTCTTCCAGTCGATCCACCTGGAGGGCCACGTACACGGCCGGGACCTGAAGACTTTGGAACGCCCGGTTCATCATGACGGGGCTCAGGCTGTGGCCCACGGGGTTTCCAATGACGGCAAACAGGCTTTTCTGAACGGGCTGAATCATGAAGGGGCCTCTCCAACCAACATTGCCAGGAGCCTTCGCATCTCGTCGGCTTCCAATTGTCCCGGGGCCGCGGCGGGTTGCCCCGGGAGCTGCACGTAGGCCCACGGGCTCCCCAGGAGCAACGATGCCGGGCGGCTCCAGCGGCCCGATGCCCCCATGGCGAAGGCGATGACGTCCAGGCCCAGCTCCCGCTGTCCGAAGGGGATGAGCTCCAGGACTCGGAGGCAGTCTTCGGAATTTCCGGCCAGGGTGACGATTTTCACGGCGTCGGGGTTCTTGCGGGCCATCTTTTTAGCCAGGTCTCTCAGGCTGGGCCCGGGGGGGGTCCCCGAAAAATCGTGGGAGGAAAGGAGCACCTGAGTTCCCTTGCGCTGAAACGTCCGCACCATGGCTTCGGGGGTCCCCTCTTCGAGGTCCACCCACTCGGCCCCGGCGTCGGCGGCCTTTTGCAGCAAGTCCATGCGCTCCTTTTCCGGTCCCGAAAAATGACCTCCCTGGGACACGGGACGATGGGTGGCCACCACCGGAAGCCGGTTGGAACGGGACAGGAGGGGAATGCCCTGGAGGGCTGCCTCGAGGGAGTGAAAATGAATGGCGGCGTCCAGTCGCCATTCCAGGAGATCTACGGCGGCATTCTCCAGGATGGCGGAGAGCTTTCCGGGAGGGGCGTCGGTGATGCACCCGCACAGGGCTCGAGGCGGAATTGTCATCCGTGTTGCCATGAATTTCTCCCATGCCCGAGCCGTCATGACATGCCGAACCGGACCGATCTCATCTTTTCCTTTTCGGGGCGGATGGGATGCTTCGGGTCGCTCTTGGGATAGGACCCCAGCACCTTCAGGAAAGTCACCCGGTCCTTGAGGTCGCCGAGGGCGTTTTGCAGGTTTTCGTCTTCCCGGTGGCCTTCGAGATCGGCAAAGAAGGTGTACTGCCAGGAAAAGAGACGGTTGGGGCGCGATTCGATGCGGCTGAGGTTCACCCGGTATCGGGCGAAGGCCTCGAGGGAGGCGTGAAGGGCCCCGGGCTGGTCGGGAACGGCAAAGAGGATCGAGGTCTTGTCCTCGCCCGTGGGAGGGTTGGCGTGGTCCGAGAGGGCCAGGAACCGGGTGGTGTTTCCGGCGTGGTCCTCGATGCGCTCGGCCAGGATGTTCAATCCATAATGCCGGGCTGCGTACAAATTGCATATGGCCGCCCCAGAGGGGTTCTTTCGGGCAAGCTGCGCGGCCTGGGCGGTGGATGCGCATTCGTAGGTTTCCACGTTTCGAAGGTTTTCGAGGAGCCACCGCCTGCACTGTTCCATGGCTTGAGGATGGGCGTAGAGCTGCCGGAGGTCCCGGAGGTCTTCGCCGGTCCCGCACAGGTAGTGGGCGACTTCCAGGAAGCATTCCTGGACCACCGTGACCTCCCGCTCGTACAACAGATCCAGGGTGCGCCCCACGCCTCCCTGCAGGGAGTTTTCCACGGGGACCACGGCGGCCTGGGCTTTTCTCTTCAAGAGAGCGTCGAATACCTCTTCCAGGGAAGGAAAGGAGAGGTAGCGGGCGGAGTGGCCGAACATGGACACCGCGGCCAGGTTGGAATAGGTCCATTCGGGTCCCAGAAAGGCCACGTGAAGGGGGGCCTGGAGCAGCCGGGATGCAGCCATGATCTCCCGGTAGATGGAGCGCAGGGATTCGTTGGACAACGGTCCGGTGTTTGCCCCGATCAGGCGCTGGAAGATGCTCTCCTCCCGGCCCGGATCATAAAGGCTGATCCCCTTGTCCGCTTTGATTCGCCCAATCTGCCGCACCATGGACATTCTTTGGTTGAGGAGGCGGAGTAGTTCATGATCCACCTCGTCAATGGCCTCCCGAAGTCTTACAAGATCCTCGTCCACGAAAATCTCCCTATGGGTCTTGGTTGTTCGAGCCTACTTCTCCCAGATGGTCTCATCCACTTCCATGCCGAAATGTCTTCCTCGCTTTTCCAAGGCCGCCAGCACCGAGTCCCCCGGGTTCAATTCCGTGATGGAACGGGCTCGACCGTCCGGGCTGGTCAGTCGGATGGTTTCGGCGTTTTGGAGCAAGATGGAGCCCTTCTCGTCTCCGCAGGATGCCTCGAGGAGGACGAGAGGCCTCCTTTCGATCTTCGCCCTGCCTACCGTGGCCGGAGCGGCTTTTCCCGAGGCCCGGACGATGACCACGGAATCCCCGGCTTCGAGTTCGCTGAGGTACCGGGTCTTCCCTCGATCGACCCGCACGTAGGCATGAACCGGCCCGGCGTTCACCCGAAACGGGCGGGGTGCCGCGTAGGGATTGGGGATCGTTTCCGCCTGGACTAGGAAGAGAAACCCGCTGGAATTTCCCACCAGCAGCCCCTCTCCTTCCTGCATGAGGGTGCAGGTGTCCACGCACACCCGGTCCCCCATTCCCGCGGGGCGAACGGTTTCAACCACGGCGGTCTGAAGCGCCACGGGCTCTTCCCGGGTCTTGACCCGCACGAGGAGCTCTCGGAGCTCCTCGGGGTCCTGCGGGTGAAGGACCACCCCGGAGACTCCCTTTTCCATGACCCCCATGGCCAGGTCCAATTCTTCCCGCGTATGAACGGATAGGAGGATGCGTCCGCCTCGAGCCACGAGGTTTTCCAGGGGAATGATCCGCCAGGTCCCGGCGTGGCGCTCCGTCGGGATGCCGGAGTCCCCAGCGGGATCTCCGGGCAATTCCACCACCACGGGAGCCGAGGACGACAGCCCGGCGATCCTCATTTCGTCCTCGTGGGTGGCGAGGGTTTCGAAGAAGACGTCCCGTCCCGGCTTCATGTCTCCGTCGGGGGCAACCGTGACGATCCGGCCTAGGGCCTGGGTGCTCTCCCGGAACCCCGGGGGAAGAACGAGGGCGTCCGCACCGTTTTCCAAGGCCGTTGTCACCATTTCCTTGGACCAGGGATCGAGAAAAACCCAGGCTTCCTTCACGACCGAACCTCCTCCATTCCGACCGAACCTCCTCGATTCCCCCTTCTTCGTCTCAAAAACAAAAAGCCGCGGGGCTGAACCCGCGGCTTTGAAGTCTTTGGCAAGAGAGGAACCCTGGCAGGTCAGCGTGGCGTCGCTACCCTCGTATCATAAAAATAAAAAAAAGAATCACATGCGCGATGCATAGGCCGAACCGAGGCTCCTTTCCTCATTGAGTCGTCAACATAAAGGCACCATCGGGAAACTGTCAAGGGAAAAAATCCACAATCCGGGGCCGGGGCATCAGGGTTGCCCGGCTTGGGTCAAGCCCAGCCAGACAAGGACCTGCCTCACTGCTTCCGGGAACTGGACCCCCAGGAATGCCAGGATGGGCAGAATCCCAACTCCCAGGACCCTCAGGGTGAATTCCCTTCCCCAGTCAATCTTATGGGGCGTGCCCCCCGAAAAGATGCTCAAAACGGCATCGCGGTTCATCCGGAAATAGATGGCCAGCGTGACCGCCACCACGACGAGAACCACAAACCAAAGAAAGTAGAGGATGGACTGGCGTGGTTGAAAAGGGTAGCTGCCGACGGCAAAGAGCATCAGCAGGATTCCTGTCAGTACGAAGGTGACCAGACCGCGAAATTCCGGTAGAATGCAGGACAAGAAGTGATAGATCCTCAGAATGAAGAAATCCGATGCGGATTCCGTCCATTGTGTCCAGGCTCCCGCTTTTGAAGATCCCTTGTCCCCGGTGATCTTGACCCCGCAGGCATCGGGGAGGTCGGATCGAAGGAGCGGGCCGAGGATCTCCTCAAGGATTGTGGAGACGTTTGAAAGGGCTTTCTGACACCGGACCCCATGATCCCATAGCTCTTCCTGGTTGTCTTCGGTTACAGCCTGGATGGCCAGGTTGTACCGCCACCGAGCTTCTCCCGCTTCCCGTCTCAGGTCCGAAAGGCGTTGCAGCAAATGTTCACGGGTGGCCTGCAACTGCGGGGGCAATTCCCCGGGAAGTTCAAGGGCGGGGATGGACTCGAAGACATGACAGGCTTGATCTACCGAGACTTTCAACACGTTAAGGGGCGGGACGGAGGTGGCCGCATCCATTTTGGGGAGCCTCTGTTGTGGGGGTGCGTTGCTGCCGGTGAAGCGATCAAGGAACCCTGCACAGGCGACTCGGAGCGGTAGCCATTTGAGGAGTCGAAGAAGACTTTTCAATCGCACCCACAGAAGAACAAAGCGGAGAAACTCTAAGAAAACGGCCCCATAGACAACCGAGAAACTGAATCCGAAAACCAGGTCGAAAGCCCTTCCTTCGATCGTGGGAACAAACCTCAAGGCCAGAACGAAGACGGGCAACGCCGTGATGGCGATGAGGATCCACGGTGCCGGCCGGCCAAACTGACGGAGTGATTGGATGAGGGATACGGAAAGTACTTCCCTCAAACGAGATTCCATTTTCCTCATGTTTCCGAAGGGTTCTGTGTTGAACCCAAAGAAGGGCCCCCCACAGGCCATCTTGTCGTTCATGCGAATGCGGCTGACGAATCGCATCGACCACAGGAAACTCGCCGTGGTCAGCAGGAGCAGAGGAAGGAGAGGCGAGAGCCCGCTTTCCGGAAAGACGCTTCGCAGATAGAGGAAAAGCCCCCTATCCGGGCGAGAGAGAGCGCGAAAGATCCAATCCCCCACCAGCACAAGGCTTAGCACCAGGACCCCCATGGAAACCCAGGCGAACGCCATCGAACGAGTGCTCCGGAGGAGATCGGGCCTGTATCCTTTTCCCCCCTGCATTCGAACCGTTGGGCGTTCCTTCCAAAGGACACCCCCCAAACAGCCAATTGCCGTGAGCATGGAAACCAGGGCGAACAGGGCAATGAGGGAAACGACCCATTGCGTGATTGCGCAAAGATGGAAGCCCTTCGAGGAGTGGGCAATACTCAGGAAGACGGGCAGAATGAAGATCGCGGTCACGATCAGGTACATGGCAAGAAGGCTGATGCATCCGCCAAGGATCGTCGAGCGACAACCGGTTCGATGTTCAGGAAGATGGACGTCGGCAAAGCAACGCAACCAAGCACCCAGCGATCTCCCATTCTTCTTTCGGTTGCCGTTCCTGGAAGATTTCCGCAGGGGAAACTCACGACACACCAGCCATGAAACCAGCATACAGAAAAAGCTGAAGGTAAAGAACCCGATCATGGTCGGGTGAACAAGGTCTTTGGGAAGGAGGGGGATGAGCCTCTTGTCGGCTTCATCGTTCTTGTGACTGCAGGATGGGTGCAAATAATGAACGTCCTCCTGGTGATTCTCGTAGTCCAGGAGATCGATGGGCCACATCCCTTCCCGCCCGACGGCGGTGAGCCACAAGGACGGTTTGCGCGGTACCTTTCGGTCGGGCTTTACAAGCGGCCTACCGTATTCCAGCAGGTATTCCTCCCTTTCCAGGAGGATCATGGCTGCGTTGTAAACCGCCATGGAAAACCCCGTGCAAAAGTGATGACGAAACTGATCTCCTTTGTGCGGGTAGGTCCAGAGCTGGTTCAGACCGACAAGGGGGTAGGGCGTCAGCAACAGGCTTCCCTGCAAATCGACGTTGATATCCGAATGCAGATACAGAAGATCGGACCCGAAGGAGAAAAGGATCGTATTGGGGCAATACCGTCGGAGTTCTCGGGCCAGAAAGACCAGGTCCATGACGTCGGTTGCCACAATGCCCACATATTCAATCCCGTCGCGCCTGATCGAGGTGAAAAGGCTTCTCAACATGAGCTCAACGGACGGCTTCTCCATGTCGGTCAAGGGGGGAACCGTGTCTCTGGGCTGTTCCGCTTGTTCCCATGGAATGGTGGTGAAATGCTGGGACTTCTTCGGCATTTCGGAAGGAGTTGCCTTGGGGACGGTCCTGGCCGTTGCCGCCTCTTTGCGCAACTGGGAAACATGGAAGGGGAAACGATACACCCGCACTCCACCCAAAGGCCTGTCCCTGTAATGCGGTGCGACCCACTCCCGTTGAAACGGGATCCCCCTGCCGAAGGCGGTACTGGCCTCGACCAAAAGAATCACCTTGCGGGGATCCCGGCAGTATTGGGATTCCAGAAAGGCATTCAAGGCAAGGTCCTCGGGAATCGAGGTGGAGGAGAAACGGATCTTCAAGCCGTCGCAATGATCCGGAGAGAAATGCCTGTCCCTATTGACGGCGGTTGCCGTTGCGGTGACGAGGTTAAATTCGCAGTCAAACCGACCTCGTTGCTGTTGGAACCATTCGCACAAGACGAAATCCAGGGAAGCAGCCGAACCCGAAAAACAGGGTCCCAAAATCCGGATGTTCATGTAGGTTTGCTGTCTGCCGCAAAACCGACCTGACCCGTCGCCGCCCAGACAATCTCCCTTTCCAGGCGATTGCAGGGGCCTCAAATCGGACTCGAAGACCATCCCTCGGCGTTCGAACTCCGCAATCTGATCGAGAGCATTGCGGAGGGCTTTCTTGTGGATTCCCGTGGTGGGGGTTTCCCCTACCAGGAAAAGGAGCAGCAAATCCTTGTTCTCGCATCGGTCGCAGCGGAACAGCATGATCCCTGCTTCTTCGGCAAATCGTCGGGAACTGAGGGCCTGCTTCCTGGCGGCTTCATCCTGCGTGGAATTCGGCCAGGGAAGGTAGAAACGATCCAGGTCGAAACCCGCTCTTTCCACGGCCCGCTGAACAGCCGCCAGATAGTGATCGAAGTAGGGAATATGGGAGTCGAAGGGATCCGGGACCATGGCAATCAGGAATCGGACTTTGTGGCCGTCGGCAGGGTGTTTGCGGCAAGGGTCCGAACTTTGGGGTTTCCTTCCATACCGGAATTCTTCAATCAAATCGAAGGATCGCCCTTGGAAGGCCGTCATGGTGGGAAGTCGGTCTGCCTCCTGGGAAACGGTTGCACTGGCTGCCTCTTCTTCTGCCGCACCTTGCGACGAGGGTCCTGCGTATCCGCACAAACCCAAAACAAGCGCTGCAAGAACGGCTACGGGAATCATAAGACCGAAAGGGCTGCGATTCTCCATTGTGCCCAATTCCTTTATAATCAGGACCTACCCGGCGACTCATATTCATGACCGGCAGGATTCCCCGGCCCCACCGGCCGGATTCATGCCGCTTCCGGAAGACAAGGGCGGATCGAGCCTGACGCGGGTCGTACTCCTTCGTCACCCTTGGGGCAAATAAAGGGCCTAGCCTCGCGGCGGAGCCCGGAGGTCCACCCATTCGTCCTCCCGGCTCCGTTGAAACTCGTGGTTTTCCAAACGGGGACAATCCCAATGGAACGCTTCAAGAATAACGCCCATGGCGGCGCTCCTCCCTTTCTCGGATGGTTTCGGTTCCCAAACCCCGGCTCCGAAAGAGGTCCACGCCGGGAACCTCCAACCGGCCCGATCCATTCCTGAACCGGTGCCGACGTCTTCGCCTGCTGGTTGCACTTACGGGGATCCCCCTGCCCTGTGCCCGTTCCGGGATAAGGTGCCAAGGGTTTTGGGGAGTCCCGTGGA
The DNA here is from genome assembly GCA_029974695.1 of Syntrophobacteraceae bacterium. Lineage (GTDB taxonomy): Bacteria > Desulfobacterota > Syntrophobacteria > Syntrophobacterales > Syntrophobacteraceae > JAGPLX01. The sequence goes on from JARKQW010000114.1 coordinate 8,740, forward strand.
AATCGAAGATCCGAGCCGAGCTCGGCGCTTCACTGGGGCAAAACGGTGATCGGCGTCGCAGCAAGTGCCTCGGGCATATCCGTTCGTAACGAAACCTCACCCCGCTGCGTGAGGGGAAGATCCGGACCGGGAGCGGGACAGGACAAATTCAGGCGTTGCAGGGAAGAAAAATTGCCGGCCAACTGGAAGACATCCTTCACGAATGGCACTACCCTAAAGAAGCGCTATTGGTGTGTCAAGGCGGAATTCGCGTGGAATTCCCCAACGGGCTCCGGTGGAGGGCGCCGGCAAGGGAAAGGACGATGGGAAGCGGTTTTGACCCCGGCATGTGATTACATTCCGGGTCAAGATGCTATGATAGAAGGGTCGGTTTTCCGAAACCAACGGACAAGACGACCGCGGTCTCGGACAAACCGTGGGGGGGATGCTTGTAAAAATACGGCAGAAAGGGGGATGAGCGATGGTGTCAGTCAAGGATATTCGCAGGATCTCGGAGACGGTGTGGGAGATTCCCACGTCCTTCAAGGAGGGGATGCGGGTTCCGGCCAGAATCTACGCCACGGAGAAGCTCCTTCGAGAAATGGACGACGGGGTCGTGGACCAGGTGACCAACGTGGCCACCCTTCCGGGAATCGTCAACCATGCCTATTGCATGCCCGACGGCCATTGGGGCTACGGCTTTCCCATCGGGGGTGTGGCGGCCATGGATGTTCGGGACGGGGTCATTTCCCCCGGCGGGATCGGGTTCGATGTGAATTGCGGCATGCGCCTGGTGCTGACCAACCTCACTCTCGAGGAAGTGCAGCCCCGCTTGAGAGACCTGGTGGATCGGCTCTTTGCCCGGGTTCCCGCCGGAGTGGGCAGCACGGGCTTTGTGAGACTCACCCAGGACGAGTTCCGCACGGTGGTCGAACAGGGGGCCCGGTGGTGTGTCGATCGAGGGTACGGCTGGGAGGAAGACCTCGAACGAACCGAGGAAAACGGCTGCATCGAGGGGGCGGATGCCCGGAAGATCAGCGACAGGGCCGTCGAGCGGGGGTACAGGCAAATCGGCACCCTGGGATCCGGAAACCACTATCTCGAAATCCAGGTGGCCCGTCCCGAACACATCCTGGACCCCGATCTGGCCAAAGCCTTCGGGATCACCCTTCCCAACCAGGTGGCGGTGATGTTTCACTGCGGAAGCCGAGGATTCGGTCACCAGGTGGCGACGGATTATCTGCAGCTTTTCCTCAAGGTGATGGAACGAAAATACGGAATTCGCATCCTGGACCGGGAACTGGCGTGCGCTCCCTTTCAATCCGAGGAAGGCCGAGACTATTTCGCGGCCATGAA
>JARKQW010000115.1 GCA_029974695.1 Syntrophobacteraceae bacterium
CCATGTAATTGACCGCAATCTCCGCCAGCAACGAGACCATCACGTCCCGAAGACCCTCTTCCGAGGCCTCGAGGTCCGCCGTGGCCGCCTCTACCGACCTGCGCGTCCCTCCAAAAAGGTCCACCTCCCAACCGGCATCCAGGCCCAACTGAAAGAGGTCCTGCCACATGGACGAGGTGGAAGCGGAGGAGGTAGCGTTTTCGCTCTGGCGAGTGCGGGTATAGCTCCCGGAAGCGTTGATCGCCGGATACTCGTCCGCGGCCACTATCGTGCGCAAGGCACGGGCTTCCCGCACTCGCGCCAGGGCGATCTTCAGGTCCTTGTTGGACTGCACGGCTCGATCCACGAGGGAGGTGAGCACGGGGTCATGGAAAGCATTCCACCACCCCGCCAGGTTCGTCGGTTCCGCAACGGCCCTGCGGTCCGAAGGCAATTCGCTATAGGCGGCAGGGACCTGCGTGGCGGGTTTTCTGTATTCCGGACCGACCATGCACCCGCACAAAAGGAGGCCGATCCATCCTCCCAGAAGCCCCGTGGAAAGGACCCTCCTCACCTCAACATCCCCAAACATTCCCACACTCCCTGTTGACACGTCGTTCACCGTCGAGCTCGAGGATTCATTCCACGCAGGTCCGGCCCCGGAGGACCCCTCCCCCTATTCTCCCAGGGCGACCTCAAAGATTCTCAGATCTTCCGCCGACCACAGGCAGAAAATCACTTCCTTGACGGTCGTCTTTTCCGATTCCAGGAATCGTTGGGCGGTATCCAGCATGATCCGGGCGCATCGATCCTTGGGAAAGCCGAAGATCCCGGTGCTGACGGCAGGAAATGCGATAGTGCCCAAGCCTTTCTCCGTAGCGCGAAGAAGGCTGTTCCAGGTGGCTTGCTCCAACTTGAAGTCTTCCTGTCCTTCTCCGTATCGCGGTCCCACCGCGTGGATCACATATCGAGCTTTGAGGTTTCCACCGGTCGTCACCACCGCCTGTCCTACGGTGGTGCCCCCGATACGGTCGCATTCCTCCTGAATGGTCGGTCCCCCCTTCATGCGGACGGCACCGGCCACCCCCCCGCCTAAAACCAGGTGGGTATTGGCGGCGTTGACAATAGCATCCACGTCCAGTTCCGTCAAATCACCCTGGATCAGGCGAATGGTTTTCTCTCCGACCTTCTTTTCCATGACACACCCTCCTGTGCGGTTGGCGGAAATGCTGGTTCTCCCCGGTTGGGTGTGATTCTACGACGACTTGTTCCGGGGCCCAAGAGAATAAGGGGTTCGCTCCGGTGATTTGCCCGAACGCGGTGCCGGCTCCCCAACCCCCTGATACGAAGTCGCACTCAAGCCGAGACTGCCCACCCGTTGGATTCAGCCCTTTGCTCGAAACCTTCACTCAGCATGTCAGGGCGACCTTGGGCGCAACTTGGTATGAGGAGTCCCAGGGCCGGGTTGTGGGGCGTCCCTGTCCAGTCCGTAGAAGGGATTGCACAAGGGACCGACCGTCGGGAGAGAACGGCTCCCTTTCAGCTTCATCGAACGCGGGACCAGGCCGGAGTTGATTTATCCCCGGACTGTACTAACCTCTGCGCGGCTGCGGGACCCGGTGGCCGCCCGGAGTCGTTTTCCGGTTCCTTTCTTGTTTGGAAGGATGTGCAGGCTCTTCGACCCACTCGCCCACGAACCCGGAGTTCTTCATGCCCCTTTGCTCAACATGAAAGATAAGCTGCGGCAGGCGCTCAGCGCCCAACGAGTGGCCGTTGTCGGAGCTTCCCAGGAACAACTGTCCGTCGGAATCGGCCCTCTTCACAATCTTCTTTCTCATTCCTTCCGCGGGGAGGTTTTTCCCGTAAACCCCAAGTACGATTGGCTTTTGGGACGGAAATGCTACCCGACCCCGGAACCCATCCATCCCCCTCCGGACCTGGCAATCTTGCTTCTCAACCAACATTCCTCCCTGGCCATGGCGGAACGGGCGGCTCTCCACGGCGTCAAGGCGGTATCCAACGTGGCGGGGGGCTTCAAAGAAATCCGGGCCGAAGGGGCGGAACTGTAAGAGAAACTCCGGGAGCTGGCCTTTCGACACCAGTTGCCGGTAATTGGACCCAACACCTTGGGCTCTTCAAACCTGGGTCTCGGGTTGCACGGAATCTTCCGGCACCTGGAGACGTTCCCCGGGCCGACGGCCATCTTTACCCAAAGCGGCGGGGTCGGTCCGACGATGGGGTATGCCCTGCGAAGCCTGGGCACCGGTCTCAGTTACTTCATCGGGGTGGGCAATGCTTCGGTCGTGGACGTTCCGGATTACCTGGAAATCCTGGAGGAGGACCCAACCGTTCGTTGCTTTACCCTGTTTCTGGAAGGACTGCAGAATCCGCGGCTCTTTTTCGAAACCGCCCGCAGGGTCTGCATCCGCAAGCCCATCGTCGCCTACAAGGCAGGCAAGCACGAGGAGGTGTCCAAAGCCACCCAGACCCACACCGGGAATCTTGCCGGCGACACCCGGCTCTATCGCGCCATGATGAAACAGGCCGGGATTTGTGAAGCCGACAGCATCCGGAAGGCTGCGGCGGCATCCAAGGCCCTGGGCATGCTCCCCGTTCCCCGGGGCGATCGTCTCTGCGCCCTCACCTTCACCGCCGGTCCCCCCATCGTGGCCATGGATAAGTTGCTCCCGGCGGGATGGCAGTTTCCGGACCTCTCCCCCGATACCCTTCGGAAGGTCCGGTCCATCATCGGCGAGGCAACCCCCGTCCGACTTCGGAATCCCGTGGACCTGACGGGCCCGGGTTTTCTCCCCCAGACTTACGCATTCGGGTCCTCAAGACCCTGCTCGAGGACCCCTCCTTCGATGCCTATTTCATCGTTTGGAACTACAACCCCCTCATCCGGGTCCCCGTGGTGGAAATGGAATCGCTTCTGCGCGCGACCTCGAGGCCGGTAGTGGCGGCCTTCCCGGCCAACCGGAGGCAATCCGCCGAGACCATGGACGATCTTGCGGCCCGCGGCATTTGTGCAACGCGGGACCCCGAAGACGCGGCACTGGCCCTCAACGCGCTGCTCAGCCGCTCCTGTTTTCTGCGACGGGTTGGGGTACAAGGCGGCATACCGGAACCGTCACGAGGAAAATCACGATGATCCTTGCGGAATACGAAGCCAAGGGCCTACTGGAAAAGGCCGGGGTCTCGGTGGTGGAAACGGAAACGGTGGACAGCATGCAGGATGCGGTTTCCCGGGCGAACCTCCTGGGCTACCCGCTCGTCCTCAAGCTTTCTTCGGCCTTATACTCCCATAAGACGGAGATCGGGGGGGGTCTTTCTCAACCTGCGCAATGAACAGGAGTTGCAGGGGGCCCTGGGAAGACTCGGGACCCTGCGTGAAACGCTGGGTCCCTCCGCGCGCATCCTGATGGAACCTATGGTTCCCTCTTCCGTGGAATGTGGTATGTGGGGATTCAGCGGCACCCGGGGTTCGGGTTGGTCCTGGCGCTGGGCCTGGGAGGCACCTGGCTCGAGCTGTTCGGGGATGTCTCCTTCCGACTCCTTCCCGCATCTCGAGGCGACCTGGAGGAAATGATCGAGGAGCCAGCCTGCCGGCCGAAGCTCTGCCGGGGCTTTCGAACCCTGGCACCCGTGAACCGGGATGACCTGGTCGACTACCTGGAGCGGGTTGCTTCCATGGCGATCCGCACACCGGGACTGGAAGAAATGAACCTCAACCCGGTGGCGATGCACCGGGGTCGATGGGCGGCGGCGGACGCTCGATTGGTTCTCACGGACCACGGGAACGGAGACTAGGCGCAAATCAGTGAGCGGCCCTGCCCCTATTTTTCACCAATTCCTCGCTGTAAAGAAAGGCCCCGTCCCTTTCCACCCAGCCGTGGGCGCTTCGTTCCAGGATCCAGCCGCTTCGCTTTTTCCCCCCGAAGGGAAGCCGCAAGGGAGTGAAGGTGAAGTCCGGGTTGTCGTGCACCATGCCGAAGTTTTCCACGAACGCATCCCGGGCCCATGCCGGAGGAGTTCCAAAGTAGGCAAGCAGGAAGCCGTAATCGGTTCGTGTGACCTCCCGCACCGCTTCGTCAACATCTGTAAAAGGTTTGAGAGCCAGGAAGGGGCCGAAGAGCTCCCAGTCGGGAATCTCGTCCAGTTCCACCACCAAGGGACGGATCCATTCGCCGTCCAGGGCACCCTCGAGAACAGCCGAAGGAGGACAGGCTTCGAGAGCGGCCCGGACGGCACTGCGGGTGCGTTCCACTCGAATGGGACCGATATCCGTTCGAGGGTCCCGGGGGTCTCCCACTCGAAGGGCACGGACCTCCTGCAGAATGCGGCTTCGCACTTCCTCATACAGGTTCGTGTGGATGAGGGCCTTTTTTAGGGTAGTGCAGTACTGCCCGCCGTTCACGAATGCCCTTCGGGCAATGAATCCGGCGGCCGCCGCAGCATCGGCCCCGGGAAGAACCATCGCCGCGGGCATCCCGCCGGGGCCCGCAAAGAAGAGCTTGTCGAAGGCTTCCCGGTTTTGCCGGTAGGCCTCACCCACACTGGAAGAACCGGACAGGAAGAGCACCCGAACCGCCTCGTCTTCCACGCACCTTTGACCGAAGGCCCGGTTGTCCGTCCCCACGATCGGATCGAGGAAATGGAAGGGCCGAGCGATTTCCGCCACGACCCGGGCCGTTTGGGGAGTCCGGGACGAGAAGCTGAAGCGCAGGCGGTTTCCCGACAGGAGGGCGCTGCCTCCCAGTCGGGCCAGCATGACCAGGGGAGCGTCGTAGGGAAAGATTGCCCCCACCACCCCGTAGGGAATGCCTCCTTCCACCTGGGGGACCTCTTCTTCCAGGGTCCTCAGGTGCCGTACCGCCAGGTCCAGTTCGATGGCGGTCACCTTCACGGAAAACCCTGCATCCCGGGCGGCGGATTCCAGCAGGTCGTCCTTTCTCTCCTCGATCCGGTCGGCCAATTCTTTTGCCAAACCCAATCGCTCCTGGTAAGACACTTCCCGTGACATGATCTCTCCTGTTTTGGGAGTTTTGACTGCGGATCGGCAATAATATACGGCTTCGGGGACACGATTGGCAAAGGGGAACCCGGGAGGGGGACGGGTCGCCCGGTCGACTCGGGAATTCCCGGGACCCCGGCGGTGCCCGGAAGGGCATGTTTACAAGGCCCGCTGCTTTGTGTTATAGGAGCATTCGGAAAAAATAAAATTTTTTAGGCGGTTAGTCCATGTCCCACCCTTATCGGGATCACTACTTCCACAAGGCCAAGAAGGAGAACTATCTTGCCCGGGCCGTGTACAAGCTGGAGGAAATCCAGAAGAAGTATCGAATCCTGAAAACGGGGGATCGTGTGCTGGATTTGGGTGCCGCCCCCGGCTCATGGATGCAGTTTTCGAGCTCGGTGGTGGGACCGTCCGGCCTAGTGGTCGGGGTCGACCTCAAACCCATCGTTCATCCCTTCCCCGAACAGGTCATCGCCGTGCAGGGAGATGTCTTCGACGGGGATTTCCAGGAGAAGCTCGTGAACGATTACGGCTGCTTCGACGTGATCCTCAGCGACATGGCCCCCGCCACCAGCGGCATCCGATCCGCCGACAGCGCTCGATCCGAGCTGCTGTTCGAGGAAGCGTTGAGAGTGACCCGGGTTGCCCTCAAGACCCACGGTCATTTCCTGGCAAAAATCTTTCAAGGTCCCGATTTTCATACCCTCTTGACCCGGGTGAAGGGCCAGTTTAGCCGGGTGAAGGTGGTGAAGCCCGATGCCTCTCGAAAATTCAGCAAGGAGATTTACATCCTTGCCATGGACTTTAAGCAACGACTGTGAGGAGTGGATTTCATGTCCGGACATTCCAAGTGGAGCACCATCAAGCACAAGAAAGGGGCTGCGGATGCCAAGCGCGGCAAGATCTTTACCAAGCTCATCAAGGAGTTGATGGTGGCCGCCCGCATGGGCGGCGGGGACCCCAACGGAAATCCCCGACTGCGGGCCGCCATCAATGCCGCCCGGGCGGAGAACATGCCCAAGGAGAACATCGACCGGGCCATCAAGAAGGGCACGGGGGAGATCGAGGGGGCGTCCTACGAGGAAGTGAACTACGAGGGCTACGGGCCCGGAGGGGTGGCCGTCCTGGTGGACGTCATGACGGACAACCGAAACCGAGCGGCCAGCGACATTCGACACATCTTCAGCCGAAACGGCGGAAACCTGGGTGAAGCGGGCTGTGTGGCATGGATGTTTAGCAAGAAGGGTTCCATCGTCTTCAACAAGGAAAGAATCTCGGAAGAGGAGCTCATGGAGATGGCCCTCGACGCGGGGGCCGAAGATGTTGTGGATGCGGGAGACCAATTCGAGGTCGTCACGGCCATCGAGGATTTTTCCGCAGTGCGGTCGGCCTTCGAAGAGCGCGGGCTGGTGTATGAACTGGCCGAGATCACCATGGTTCCCCAGAGCACCGTTCGCATCGAAGACGAAAAGACCGCCCAGCAGGTCCTCCGGCTCATGGACGCCCTGGAAGATTCCGACGATGTGCAGCACGCCTACGCCAACTTCGACATTCCAGACAACATCTTGAACCAGCTTGCATGAGGGGCGACACCGGAGTGGCGGGCGGCATGATCCGAACCATTGGAATCGACCCGGGGTCGCGATACACGGGCTACGGCCTCATGGAAGGAGACGGCAGCCAACTCCGGCACCTGGACAACGGCACCATTCGAGTCCCCACGCGGTTCGCTTTTCCGGATCGCCTAAAATACATCTACGACGAACTCTCCTCGGTGATTGGCCGGTTTCGGCCTACGGACATGGCGGTGGAAGAGGTGTTCTTTGCCAAGAACGTTCAGAGCGCCCTGCGGCTGGGTCAGGCCCGGGGTGCCGCCATGCTGGCGGGGGTCAATGCAGGGCTGGCCATGTACGAATACAGCGCCCTGCAGATCAAGCAGGCGGTGGTGGGATACGGAAGGGCCGGCAAGGACCAGATCGTCCAAATGATTCGACACCTGTGCTGCCTGCGGGAAGCCATGGATCCCAACGCCGCCGACGCCCTGGCGGCGGCCATCTGCCATTTGAACACCCGCTCGTCTCGAGCGCGCTGGAACGATTCGAGACCCGTATGATCGCATACCTGGAAGGAAAGCTCCGGCACAAATCCCCGGATCATCTCGTTGTCGACGTTCACGGGGTGGGCTATTGCGTCCATGTACCATTGAGCACCTTCTACGACCTGCCGGACCTAGGACAAACGGCATGTCTTTACATCCACACCCACGTGCGCGAAGACGCCCTTCAACTCTACGGCTTCCGCTCCCAAGCCGAGAAGGAGATGTTTCTGCACCTCGTTTCGGTCAACGGAGTCGGTCCCAAGCTGGCGGTGAGCATCCTATCGGGAATCACGCCCGATGAACTGCGCAGGGTGGTTCTCCAACAGGATTCCAAGCGGCTGCGGAGTATTCCGGGAGTGGGACGAAAGATCGCGGAGCGTCTCGTGCTCGAGCTTCGGGATTATCTGAGAATCAAGAAGGAAGACATCGAAGGGCCCGTCTGTCTCCACGGGGAAGATGGTCCTTACGCGGACGCCTATTCCGCCCTGCTAAACCTGGGCTACCGAAGCCAGGAAGCCTCCCGGGCGTTGCAGACGGCCCGAAAGACCCTCGACACGGACCCAACCCTGGAGCGATTGTTGAAAGAGGCCCTGCGCCTTCTGGCATGAGCGTCTCCGGGGCCTCGCCCCGGGAGGATAGGAGCCAATGGTCGATCGCGTTGTCGAACCCCGGCCCCGGGAAGAGGACCTGCCCCACGAGAACAGCCTCCGTCCCCGGACTTTGGCGGAATATATCGGACAAACCGCCGTCAAGGAAAACCTGGCGGTGTTCATTGAGGCCGCCAGACTTCGATCCGAGCACCTGGACCACGTCCTCTTTCACGGGTACCCCGGCCTGGGGAAAACCTCCCTGGCCTTGGTCATCAGCAACGAGCTGGGGGTGAACCTGCGCAGCACCTCGGGTCCCGTCATCGAGCGTCCCGGCGACCTGGCCGCCATCCTGACCAACCTCGAGCCCCGAGACGTCCTGTTCATCGACGAAATTCACCGCCTCAACCATGTGGTGGAGGAGATCCTCTATCCGGCCATGGAAGACTTCAAGCTTGACATCATCATCGGCCAGGGACCGTCGGCAAGAACCATCAAACTCGATCTGCCCCCCTTCACCCTGGTGGGCGCCACTACCCGGGCGGGACTCCTGTCCCCTCCCCTGCGGGACCGCTTCGGCGTATCCCTGCGCCTGGAATTCTACAAGGTCGAAGAACTCCGGACCATTCTCCTACGGTCCGCAAAAATCCTGGGGGTCCGCATCGACAGAGACGGCGCCGCGGAAATCGCCAAGCGTTCCCGGGGAACCCCCCGCATCGCCAATCGTCTGCTGCGCCGGGTGAGAGATTTTGCCGAAGTGCGCGCCGACGGCGTCATCACCCGGTCGGTGGCCGATCAAGCCCTGAAAATGTTCGATGTGGACGAAAAAGGCTTCGATCGCATGGATCGCAATATCCTGCGCACCATTATCGAAAAATACGACGGCGGACCCGTGGGTATCGAGACCCTGTCGGCCGCTCTTTCCGAGGAGAAGGATACCCTCGAGGACGTCTATGAGCCTTACCTCATCCAGGAGGGGTATTTGAACAAGACGCCGCGGGGCCGCTCCGCCACCCGCCTGGCCTACGAACACCTGGGGATCAAGACTCGTCCCGGGCAACAGATGCGACTCTATTGATCCGACCCTTTTGCTCACTTTCAACGTTCACACCTATGGAGGAACCGGTATGTCCACAGATGTCGTTGTCCATTCAACCCAGGAGCTTCAAGACAAAAAAACCAAGAGGTCCTTTCCGCTTTCGGGGGGCAAGCTCGTCCTGGCCTTCCTGGTCCTCCTTTCCATCGGCGGGATTGCGGTCACCAACATTGCCCGGGACTACGGCCTGTACTACTGGCTGTCCATGGTGCCGTTGTTCGCCTTGGGCAGTCTTTTCGAGGGATGGTCCAACGCCCGCAAGGAAGGAATTCCGGCAATCCGGATCTTGGGAATCCAGCTCTCTCACTGGTTGGCGTCCGCGGTAGCGGTGTCCCTGGTCTATTACCTGGAGGCCTCCGGGCGAATCAGCCGGGAAACCGCCGGACTCATGGCCCTCTCGACCCTGGCTCTGGCCACCTTCCTTTCGGGAGTCTACTTTTCGTGGCGCTTTTGCGTACTGGGCGTCATTCTGGGATTTACCGTCGTGGCGGCGGCCTTTGTGGAGGAGTATTTCTGGATCGTCATTCCTCCCATATTGCTGATCGGGGCCGTCGTTTTACTCTGGAAGCGACGAAGGCCTTGATTGGCGAGGCGTGCCCTCCATTTCACCCAGGGTTCCCGGGGCCGGCTCCGCTGTGCGGCCCGGCCCGGGGGGCGGGACCTCGAACCCGGCAGATCACCGGGGGGGCATTCCCGGCCGGCCCGGCCGTTCATCCGGCTTTGGTATTCAGGACGGGGTGAGACCCCGGGGAGCTCCGGGGACCCGTTCTCAGGAAGCTGCCAAATCGGGGGGCCTCCTGTCTTTCTTTCCCGGGAATCGAAACGCCAGAACCGTCAGAATGGGGACCACCAGGTTGATGATCGAAACGGTGATCATCAGGCGTCCCAGTTCTGTGTAATCTCCTCGGGGAACCACGAAGATCGAATTCACATACTCCGTGCCCAAACTGCTGGCGGAAAGGGCCAGGTTGGTGAATGCCGCCATGACGGCAAAATAGGTGGCTTTCCGGTCCACGGGCGCTTCCCGGGCAATCCAGGCCAGCATGGGAATCATGGCCACCTGCCCTAGGGGAGAATCCGCCATGGTGTCAATGATGGCAATGGTACGGGCTCCAAAACCGAAAACCTGCTGGGTCCACTCGTGAAGGCCGTAATACATCCCCACGAAGGGCGAGAGCATGACCGTGCCGTACGCGGACAGGAACACCACCAGGTAAGGAATGGGCCTTCGGGCCATCCACCCCCGCAGGGCGAACATGCCCAGGATGGTCAAGATGGAAGAAATCTGCCGGAGGGTCCCGAAGAACGCCTCATCAAAGCCCAGGACGTCGATCTCCCACCAGCCGGCCCCGGCCCCGAAGCCGGGCATCGCTCGAAAAACGAAGATAATCACGGCGATGGAGACGATATCCCGGCGTTTGTCGGGGGGCATCCCCCTGAGAAGCCGCCAAATGAGGTAAGCGATGACCCCAAGGGAGGTGAGAAACACGATCTCTTTTTTCATGGGCAGCGCAGAAAGCCCCAACACCACCGAGAGCACTACGAAGAACCCCCCGGCCCCGAGAATGTAAGCGTCCGGCTTCAGGTTTGGATTGTGCCCCCCCAGCATGACCCGGATTCGGTCTTCCGGCAGCCCTTCCCGACGCAGTCCTCGGGCTCTGCGCCGAAGGCTGAGGCCCCCCAGAAGGACTCCACACACGGATAGAAGAGGAATCACCAGGGAAATCTCGTACATGGTCCGGTAGGAAAACACCGTGGCAAGCCAGCCTCCCAATCCCGCAACCATCGCCCCCCCTCCGACGATGGCGATGCGCCCCAGGGTCTGCATGGTCACATGGCGCCGCTGAAGCTCCTTTTCAGGGACCGGAGAGCCGTCCTCCTCGAAGGCCGGAACGGCCTCGACGGTCATGGCGTCGGCAACGACGTCCTGGAGCACAAACCCGACGGGAGAGATGAGGGTCGAAAGAACATACCAGGTGTCGGCGTCCAGGTAGAGGCTCATCCAGGCCGGGAATCCGGTGAGCCCCACCATGATCAGGAGGCTCAGGGCCATCAACGCCGCTCCCAGGTACACGAAGAAGGATTTCCACCGCCAATATAGATCCACCAGGTGCCCAAGGGGCATCTTGAGGGCCCAGGGCAAACCGGCCCAGAATCCCAGTCCCGCCAGAAACTCGGCGCTGAGTCCCAATTGCTCCTTTACGTAAAAGGACTCGATGATCCCCGTAAAACCGGAAACCCCCGCCGCCAGGTAGACCATCAAGGGCGGCAGATAGCTCCGGCGCATTTCCCGGACAATCCCGAAAAAATCGACCACCAGCCAACGCCGGAGTCGATGCGGCAGACTCACCGAGACTTCGTCGCTACCGTTCGTTTTCATGAGTTCATGGTTCCCCAAACCAAATCGGTCCCGTCTTGGAATATCCCTCCGGCATCGGTCGAGTTCCGCATGCCATTTCCTTCCCCCGGCCTCGGAAAACAGATCCGAACCATACTGCAAGGTAAGGTCGATCACCAGCTTTTTCCGGCCTCCCGGCGAGGGGGGGGTCCCGTATGCGGGCTCTGCGCCGCGACAAAATTTTCTCCGGAATTCAGGCTTCTGCAGCAAATCGGCGGATTGGATCTTATTATTTCTACGGAGGTACCAACCATGAAAACCGCTCATCTCATCATCGTTGTCGTAATGACACTCACCGTCTTCCCGGCACTCCTGGGGCTCGGGAAGGGGCAGTCTTCCCCCCAGACCTTCCGGGACAACCCTGCAAAGGCATCCTTCGCCGGGGGATGTTTCTGGTGCATCGAGGCGGATTTCGAGAAGCTCCCCGGTGTGCTGGACGTGGTTTCCGGGTATACCGGGGGCACCCGGGGAAATCCCACTTACAAGGAAGTCTCGGCAGGGGACACGGGTCACGTGGAAGCCGTCCAGGTGACTTATGATCCCGCAAAGCTCAGTTACGGACAGCTGCTGGATTTTTTCTGGAAACACGTAGACCCGACGGACCCCGACGGTCAGTTCGTGGACCGGGGAACGCAGTATCGAACGGTCATCTTTTACCACGACGAAGAACAACGGCGACTGGCGGAGGAATCCAAGCGGGAGTTGAATCGGTCGGGACGCTTTGACAAGCCCGTCGTGACGGAAATTCTTCCCCTCAAGCAGTTCTATCGAGCGGAAGACTATCACCAGGACTATTACAGGAAGAACCCTTTGCGGTATTCTTTCTACCGCTTCAATTCCGGTCGGGACCAGTTCCTGGGAAAGATCCGGGCCGAATCCGAGGCCAAGTCCGGGGGACCCGGCAGGCAATCCCGGTATTCCAAGCCCGATGACGAGACCCTTCGGAAGAAACTGACCCCTCTGCAATACCGGGTCACGCAGCAGGAAGGCACGGAACCGGCCTTCCAAAACGAGTATTGGAACAACAAGAGGCCGGGGATCTACGTGGACATTGTATCCGGGGAGCCGCTTTTCTCTTCCCTGGACAAGTACGATTCCGGGACCGGTTGGCCCAGCTTCACGCGGCCGTTGGAACCGAGCAACCTTGTGGAGAAAGAGGACCGGGGCTTTTTCACGGTTCGAACGGAGGTACGCAGCCGGCACGCGGACTCGCACCTGGGACACGTGTTTCCCGACGGCCCTCCTCCCACCGGGCTGCGCTATTGCATGAACTCCGCCGCCATGAGATTCATCCCCCGAGAAAACCTGGAGGCGGAGGGCTACGGGGAATACGTGGGGCTGTTTTCCGAGGGACGCTGAGATGCGTGCAGAAGAACTTGCGGGAGGGTCGGAGTCGGGTATCTCTCATCGCCGGGCACCTCAAGGGCCTGCGGGTGTGCGGAATGCCGGAGCGCCGGGAAACCGACGGGGCCCGTTGCCTTCCCGGATGGTTCCGTGCAGGCGGTCTGAGGCGTTGCTCGTGATCGTCGCCGTTTCCTTTTGGCAAGTACTTTCAAGCATCTCTCGGTTTGCCGGAAACCGGGCCTGACGGCAATCCGAGCACTTTTCGCAAGTTGCCCCGGGCATCGGTGCCCAAAGGCCGAGCCCGGGGAGGGGCTTTGGTTATTCCAGGGATGCCCCCCACCATTGGTCGCACCGGACCGGTTCCCGGAAATGCTCTCGACCGTCCCCGTCCCCATCGCACCCGAGCAACCGACCCCCCCAGAGATTGTTGTCGTCTCTGTTGACGAGGTTATTGAACCGACCTGAGGACACAAGCGCCAGGGCAAACCCGTTGCCTTAGTTGTCATGGATGGACCTGTCGTGCGTTGCCAGGGAAGTATTTCTCCGGACCTGAATCCCCGGGCGGATATTGGAATGGAGTGGATCCACGTCCTCGCCCGCTTCCACCCGG
>JARKQW010000140.1 GCA_029974695.1 Syntrophobacteraceae bacterium
TCGACGTCCTGAAAGAGCTTCATCTCATTTTCGAACTGAAAGTGGTGCCGGAGCCTGGCGTAAACAGCTTCCCGAAACGGCCCCCCTCTCGGATCGTCGTAGATCCCCTCAGGATGGAGAAAGGCCGAAACCCCGCTCTTGGCCCCGATCATCCAGGCCTGGGGGAGGAAGCACTTGTAGAGGTTGGTCTGCACACCCTTGAGGGACGGGTAGTTCTGAAGGCCGTTCAGAAAATTCTGGAGCCCCTCGGCTTCTTCGAATGCCTGCAAGTAATCGCTCCGCAGGTCATACCGGGCCAGGGTCTCCTTGCGAAGGGCGGCGAGTTGCGGGGCCGTGAAGGACTTGAGCACAAAAAGGGGCTCCCTGTCGCCCATGACGCCCCCCTCGTTCCATTCCACCTTGATCCACGGGGGGTTCCCCAGCACCAGGTCGAAGCCTCCGCGGTCGGCGAAGACCTCCGCGAATTCCAGTTCCCAGTGCAGGAAGCGGTACCGGGCCGACAGCTCGCAAACCACTTCGAGGCGCGGAATCTCCCGACAGAGCCTCTCCACGTCCACCATGCCGAATTTGTCGGGGGCGGGCATGGAGAGTTGTTTTGGCCGGTTGTCCGGGAAAAGCCGGAGCTGCCCCTCGGGCGGGGTGGTCTCCAGGACGTTTCCCTCGAGGATGAGGGACAGGTCGAAGAAGTATTCCTCGCGGGTGGGCAGAAGATCCGCCTTTTCCATGGGCCAGAACCACAGGGCGCACCAGTAGTCCATGACCAGCTTCAGTCGCCGATAGGCACTGGAGTTGCGGACGCCCCTGGAATGGATCCTTTCCAAGAAGCGACGGTCCTTCTCGGACGTGGTGAGCGCCGGCCGGTTTGCCCCGCTCTTTGCCTCAGCCCCTTCCATGCCAAAGACCGACATGGAATCCGTGGTCTCGCGCCGGACGTCCCTCCGGTCCCGCGTGTGCCGGTCCCACAGGCGGTCGATTTCCCCGGAGAGCCTCTCCAGCCGGCTCACTTCCCGGTCGGTGAACGGCCTGGTGAAGTCCCTGCGCCACTGGTTGACGGCCCGGACGGCATCCCCCGCCATCTCCTTCACCACCCGGTCCGCGTAATCGGCCATGCCCCGGTCCCCCACCAGGAAGTGGTATACGCTTTTCGGGGGTCGCTCCTCCCCGGGCATGATCCTCGTCGGAACTGCATCCAGCCAGACCTTGTCGGTTCTCTTGGCAGGTTTCAGAAGCTCCGACGCAAAGACCCGGCGCCTGGCCCCGATGAGGGAGTTCCCCGACACGAGCTGCATGCCGAACCAGGGGACATGGGCCCCCTCGTGGATGGTGTTGAGCCAGAGCGACACCTCGGCAAGTTCCACCGCCACGGGATTCAGGTCCACCCCGAAGACGTTGTTGTCCGCAAGGACCATCTTGACCTTCTGCTTTTCGACTCCGTAACGGTCGTGGGGAATAATCCGGCCCGTCTCCCTCTGTTTCCGCTGCAGATAGGCCTCGGCCAACTGGTTCACGGCTTCGTTGAGGAACGCCGCGCTCCCCATGGCCGGCTCGCACACGGTAAGCTTCAGGATCTCGTCGGCCGTCCTGTCCTTGAGGAGTTCCTTCAGGGCGTACTTCACGAGGCAACGGGTCAGGACTTCAGGGGTGTAGTAGGAAGCCGACTTCTCCCGGTCCCGCCCCGCAAGGCGGTAGATGAACGTCCCCCTGGGGTACATCCTGAGGCTGCCGTCCTCGTTGTAAACCTTTTCTTGATCCGAGTACTTGGGGAGGTCCTCGGCTTTGACGAAGTAGGCCGTGTTCAGGGGATCGTGACTCTCCCCGGCCTTCTTCACCTCGTAGAGGTCCGTTTCAGCGAAGAAGCCCCGGTAGGAAAGGAGGGCTTCGTAAACGGCTCCGAGCTGGTTGATGCCGAGCTGTGCATAGGAGATCCGTCCCCGACGGTCCCTCCGGTTGCCGCCCCTGGAGAGGGACATGAGTTCGATGACCTTCTGGAGCACCTGGTTTCGGAATTTCACCTTCCTGAGGATGGGAGTGCGCGCCGGGTCGAAGAGGTGGGAGCGCAGGGGCGGGATGCGGAACGTGTGGTGCGCCGGGGCGGCGACCATTCCGAGCTGTCTGCCCGGGCCATCCTTTTCCGGCGGGAAGCCTTCGTAGATCATCTTGAAGAGAAGCTCCAGAGATTCGTGGAGGAAGGTCCCGTTCCTCGACTCTTCCGTGGTGAGCTGCACCAGCTCCAGGTCCCGGAGGCTCTCCATGCTGTAGCCCAGCCGGTAGGGATCGGCCTTCATGGGGGCAAAGCCGAGCTCCGGGCGGGCTTCGATGTAAAAGAGAAAGAGCAGCCGGTACATGTAACGCAGACATTCCAGGGTGAGGTCCCCGGCAAGTTCCCGTTCGTAGACCTTTTCATGGAGCTTTTCCCGGAGGTACCGGACCGCTTCGTTCCCGATGAGCTCGATGGCTTCCCGGAGGGCGTACTTGAGGTCCTCGGAGACGGCGAATGCGTGCTTGTGGGAGTTTTCGTCCAGGGTGTCGAGCAGGGAGAGCCCTTCGGACGGGCACACGCTTTCCCGGTGGAGAAGGGCCGCCATGGCCTGAAAGGTGGTGGGTTCCTTTCGGTCGAAGATCTCCTTCAGGTCGAAGCGAAGGAGCCGCTTCTCGTTCCACTTGCTTCGGTCGAGGAGCAGGAGCTGCGCATCCGATGCCAGGATCACCCACCGGGGGGGCTCGGACAACCGGAAAACCCTCCGGGTGATAAGGTCCTCGAGGCTCATTTCGAGAATGCCGGGGTCCACCTCGACGCCCTCGGGATATTGGGCCGCCTGGAGCGGCACTTCCAGGGGGTCCTCGTCCTCGCCGGGCGTGGTCAGTGCATCGAGAACCCAGAGCTCGGGAGCGCCACCGGGACGTTTCACTTCGCCCATGACCGGGATCCGTTTGCCGTCGTCCAGTTCCTTGAGGTCGAGGGAAAAGGGATAGCCCAGGACCTGGAGGAGGACCTGGAGGAATTCCCTCTGGACGGCGACCCGCTCGCCGGCCTTCCGCTCCCGGCCGACCCGGCTTCTCATGGCGAAGAAGTCCCGGGCGAGGGTTCTCAGCTCCCCGTATGGGGGGCGGATGCCCTCCTCCTCGTCCCGGCGCTTCCATTCCTTGAAGACGTCCTTGAGGTCGTTTTCCAGGATGGCGCTGAGGTAGTGGTGGCTGTAGAACTCGTTTTCGTTGGTGATCCCCGTGAGATTCATCGCCATCAGTCGGCCCCCTTGAGCACGGCAACCACCTGGATGTAGGGGTTGTCCTCGGTGGTCATGGTTTCTTCGATCCAGTTGAAATACTCGTCGAAGATGCGGTCGATCTCCCTGCGTTCCTTCTCCTTCCTCCCCTGAACGAGTTTTTCCGGAAGCTGCATGGACTCGAACCGCGCCTCCAAGTGAAGGAACTGCTTTTTCCTGAGCCTCTCCAGGGCATTGAGGTGCTCATTGAGCTTCTCGTTGATGCGGTCCTCAAAATCCTTTCGTTCCCGACTCATCCACGCCCCGGCCCGGGCCACGGCTTCGGGAAGGAGCTTGAGGAGGGGCTCCAGGTCCATGTCGTTTCCGGTGTTGGGGAAGTTCCTGCTTGCCAGTCCGGTGCGATCGAGGAGGCTTTGAAAATCCTCGATCCCGTGGAAGTGACGGTTTCGAAACGAGACCCCGATCCATCGGTGTATTAGGGGGTGGCTCCTGCGGTTGGGGATGAGGCCCGAGAGGATGAAGACGACTTCCCCGGGTTCTAGGGCACCCTGGAGGCCCAACACCGGGGCTTCATGCCGGCCGAAAGCGGCGACCACCTTGTCGTTCACCCATTCGAGGACCGGGTTCAGGGTCCAGAGGAAGTGGATGTTCGGCCAGGCGTTCTCGTCCTTGCGGCTCCGTTTGATTTCCCCCTGGATCGTCGCCGGGTCGGACGAAAGGGTGAAAACGCCGTCCTCGGGCCAGATCTCCCGGGGAAGAAACCGGAATCGCTGTTTCAGGTCTTCGGGAGGGGTGAGGTCAACGCGGCGCCGTTCAGGGAGGAATTCCACCTGGAGGGGCTGCGACTGCCTGAGGTGCCGGACGGCCGCCTCCAGGTAAGCAAAATCATCCCGAAAGAGTGTGGGCATGGAGCGGGTCACGGCCGGCGCATCGCTGCCGGTGGGCGGCTCCTCTTCTCCCATGAGCAGGGCCAGGGGGTCGAACGCCTTTGCCTGGAGGGAGGCTTCGAATTCCCCGGGGCTCTGGTTTTCTTCCATGGCGCGGGCGGTGATTTTTTCTTCCTCCTCGATGTCGTAGACGCCCATCAGAGCGCTGGGGTCCCCGATGTTTTTCACCGCCTGTTCGTCCTTTTGGATGAGGAGTTCGAGGATGCGGGTGTCCCCCCGGATTTTGGCATTGTCACTATGGGTCACGAGATAGAGGATCTGCGGGGTGTGCTCCTGCCCGTAGCGGTCGATGCGGCCGTTGCGCTGTTGAAAGACCATGAGGGACCAGGGGATGTCGAAATGGATCATGCGATGGCAGAGGAAGTGGAGGTTGATGCCCTCCGAGGCCACGTCCGATGCGATGAGGAGCCGCACGGGTGCCTCTTCCTTGCCGAAATCCTCGACGATGCGCTGCTGTTCGATGTCCGAGAGGGTCCCGTAGAGCACCTCGACCTGATTTTCGTGCAGCCCGAGCTCTTGTTTCAGGTGCCTCTGGAGGAATCGCAGGGTCTCGATCCGTTCCGTGAAGATGACCAGTCGGTCCCGGGTGTCTTTGCCCGTCCATCCCAAACCATGCCGGGTGTCCCGGAGGAGTTCCACGAGCTTTCGGTATTTGCCGAAATGCTCCGGAGTGATCCTTTCGACTTCCCGGGCGAGGTCTTCCAGGGTCTGAACGTCCTCGTCCCAGGAGGCGTCTTCGGACTTCCTGAGGCGGTTCACCCGGTTTCGGATGGTTTCGAGGCATGCGGCGGGGCTTGAAAAGAGGGCCTTCTCGAGGGTGGTCTTGAAGAGTTCCCCGGCGGGCGCGGTCCGGTCGATGCGGGTGAACTTGAGATCCACGAAGGCGTCGAACGCCGCTTCTTCCCGGACGGACGCCCTGCAGGGCACCTGACGGATCTGTCTTTCCTTGAAGGCCTTTTCCACCTGGTTCTGGATGTCCTTTTTGAAGCGGCGGATGAAGAGGCCCTTGATGTCTTCCCGGGTGTAGTCGTCGGGGTTTGCGATGGCCGTGGGGTCGAGCATGTTCATGATGCTTGCGAAACTGCGGGCCTTTCCGTCGTGGGGAGTGGCGGAGAGCATGATGAGCGTGTCCGAGCGCTGGGCCAGGAGCCTGGCCAGCTTCGCCCGCAGGGATGAACCGCCGTCCCGTTCCGCGACATTGTGGGCCTCGTCGATGACGATGATGTCCCAGTAGGCGTTTTCGAGGTAGGTTCGGTATTCGGTGTCCTGTTTCAGGGTGTCGATGGAGATGATGGCCCTGTCGTAATAGTAGAAGGGGTTGTGGTTGGTGGGGATGCGGCTGCGGATCCGCTGGATCCCCACGGAGTCCAGCCGGGTGAGGGGGATGGTGAAGCGGCTCCACATCTCCTTCTGGAACTGAGTGAGCATGCTCTTCACCACAACCACCAGGATGCGTTTCCCTCGGCCCCTGCGGATGAGTTCACTCAGAAGGATCCCGGCTTCCAGGGTCTTTCCCAGCCCCACGGCATCGGCGATGAGGATGCGCTGCCTCGGTTGCCTGAGGGCCTGGACGGCCGGGACCAGCTGGTAGGGGACGGGGTCCATGGCGGCCCGGTGGCCGATGTAGAGGTTCTCGTCCGTTGGAGGTGCCTGGCGAAGGAGGCTCTCCATGTAGAGGAGAGACGCCTGGTAGGAACTTGAGGAGTCCCGAACCAGATTCGTTTTCGCCGGGTCGAGAACTTCGATGGGTTTTGCCAGATCCTCGACCTCCGTGAGGTATACGGCCTCCTTGTCTCTCACCAGCTCCGATATGCCGACCACCGTGACGGCCTGCCCCCCGGTGGAAGTTCGATCGACCTTGCGCACCAGCCATTCCGCGTCGCGCACGAGCACCCTGGCTCCCGGCGCCGGGACATTGCCTTTGAGGTTCATCCTTGCTTCCTTCAGTTTTGCTGAATCCACGCAAAGAAAACCAATGCCAAACTCCGTTTGCCGCAAAACCCGTCTGGGTGCGGAAAAAGACCCGTCATGGTTCATGGTTGCCGCGACATTGGGGCGTCAGGAATCCCAGTGCCCGCATGATTTCCAGGTAGCGGTATAGTGAAACAACTCCGCCATTCCAGCAAGACCGAAAACATCCCGCCACGGTAGGATGGAGAGTCATGGGTGCTGATCGGGGTGTAGCGGCCCAAGAAAAGGTGGCCGTCCGCATGGAGAATGTACCGAAAGGGTATCATCGTTTCCATGATGTCGACTTCAACGGTTTCAACATCGACTAGGTCGCCGCGGGACCTGGTGGAATCTTTCGCATCGAAACCAAGAGCCACAGGGGAGGTATCGCTTCGAACGGTGACAATCTACTGCTGAACGGCAAGACTCCCGGACCCGGACGCCAACCCAGGATCGTGAACGATTCTTCCGGAAACAGACATCCAAAGAATGGAGGGTCAAGCCTCCCTCTGCTTAGAGAATGCTTACGCGAGGATTCGTGAACCGGTGAATGCCATCACCATGTCCGGTATCGGCTACCGGACTGGATTCCTCTGTCGGCAGCCCCATATGTCATCAAGCGGGAAGATGTGGAGCGGATTGCCCGCATTCTTTCTTGGTGAATTTCAAGGAATCGGCGCAAAGGAAGGCAGCCGTCGGGCCGACTTCTTGTCGTGGCATGGCATACTGCGTTCACCCTTCAATTGCCCACGGTTTCGTGGTATAGACCTAGGCACCTACGGCAGCCGTTCATCCGATGTCGAGTTACACGATTCCGAGAGCATCGGGGCTTCATGCCCGCGAAGGCGGGCATCCAACGGGTAGGCACCCTCTTTCCGAATTCCCGCTTGCGTGGGAATGACGAAAGGGAGTTCCGACCGCCCAAATCGCTCCATCCGGGCTGGTGCTGTGGGGGTGTCCAAGATACACTGTGAAGAGCAGCATACCCCTCTGGTCTCGCAATCGCACAGTTCGCTCTCCGTCAGGCAAACCGGCGGAACCACACCTGATGGCCCCGTAAGAGTTCGTTCTTCTCGGGACGACACCTCATGAATTCAATCGGTTAGAGCCGAAGAAACGGGCTCTTCAGGACTTTTTGCGAAATCGTCCATGATTGCAATAGGTTGTTCGTCGTCGGGGGCTCATGACCCGAAGGTCGGAGGTTCAAATCCTCCCTGCGCTGCCATGAGCAAACCGGGGAACTCGGGGGCGGACCTTCGGTCCCTTTTCCTGGGGGACTTTCGTTCTCCAGCCTTCACACGGACGGTTGGAACTTCCAACCGATCCCCTCGAACCGGCCGCGAGGGAAGAACCGTGATGAAGTCGTGCGCCTCGGTAGGCGGCGCACCATCGAGGGGTGCTGGGACGGGGGCGGGAATGGATCGGGATTCTCCTTCGAACGTGAGATCCGAGAGTGTTCGTTTCGACGGAATACGTCGCCCTCCGCCTTCCGGTTGCCCGTCCTCGTCCGATTGACGCGGAGTTCGCCGGTTTTATGGGAAGCGCCCCGGGAATGGACAGGAATCCACATCGCAACGCGGCTCATGGGATTGGTCCCGGCTGCCGTCGCCGTTGAGGTCGTTCTCGGCGGGGTGGCGGTCGTTTTTCGCGGCTTTGTCCAACGGCAAGGGTCCCATGGGTCTGGAGAAGGAGGGAGAGCCATGAGGAGAGGGTACACGATCGGCTTGGTTCTGTTGTTCCTTGGCTGGTGGCTGTCGAGTGTTGATGCGGCCACCTACTACGTGAGACCGGACGGGGGCACGGCCGCCCAGTGCACGGGTCAGGCCGACGCGCCGTATCCCGGCACGGGAGTTCGACAGGCGTGCGCCTGGGCACATCCCTTCTGGGCCCTGGACCGCTCGGGAAACTGGAAGATCCATGGGGGCGACACCCTCATCCTGGCGCCAGGCAATTACAGAATGGGCTTCGGAGCCCCCAACACCCGTTGGTGCTCCCGGGATTATCCCTGGGACTGCCACCTCCCGCCCCTGCCTTCGGGCCCCGCCCCGGACCAGCCGACCAGAATCCTGGGGGACGGCTGGGACCGGGGCTGCGTCAAGAAACCCCGGCTCTGGGGGACCCAACGAGCCCTCCAGGTGTTGGATCTGACGGACACCTCCAACGCCGTGATCGAGTGTCTGGAGATCACCGACCGCTCCGGCTGCGCACTGGATCACTGCAAAGCATCCGTCCGGTGTCCCAGAAACGACTACCCGTTCGGCAACTATGCAGACCTGGGGCTTTATGCGGAGGACTCTTCCAACGTGGTGTTGAGAAACCTGGACATCCACGGTATGGCATGGGGCGGCATTCGGGCGGGTCGGATCAAGGACTGGCTTGTCGAGGACGTACGCCTCGCAGGCAACGGGGGAGTGGGGTGGGATGGAGATATCGGCCGACGCAGCTCCAATCGGGGTACCCTGACCTTTCGAAGGATGACCGTTGAATGGAACGGATGCCCCGAATCCTACCCCGGCCGGGTCCCCAAAAACTGCTGGGGCCAGGAGACCTGCGGCGGGTATGGGGACGGCATGGGACTGGCCCGCTCCGGGGGACATTGGGTGGTCGAGGATTCCGTGTTCCGATACAACGTCTCCGACGGACTCGACCTTCTCTACGTGGGGGTCGATTATCCCAAGTCCCTGATCGAGTTGAGAAGGTCCATGGCTTACGGGAACGGAGGAAACCAGTTCAAAATCGGGGGGGATTCGACCGTCGTCAACTGCCTTGCCGTGGGCAATTGCGGGTTCTTCTACGGAAAGTCCTATGCCCGAAAGATGGGTCCCGTGGACTCCGGCGATCATTGCCGTGCCGGGGGAGGGGCCGTTGCCGTCTTTCTGGGCCGGGGAGACACCGCATCCATCGTCAATTCCACCATTGCAGGCCAAGGTTGGGCACTGTTGGACGCCGCCTGCATCACCAAGGACTTTCCGGACCAGCCGTCCTGCAACGGAACGGAGTCGCTCACCCTCATGAACAATGTGTTTCAGGGCTACCAGGTCTTCTACCTCGATTACAAACGACTGACGGATTTCGTGGGGGATGGAGATCCGGATAACTTCACATCGTCTGCCCGGGTCGACTACAACATCATCCACAAGGCGGAAGTTTCGAGTCCTACGGGCCCCAACAACCTGTTCGAGAACCCACGGTTGGAGAACGGCGCAATTCATGTTTTCGACGGGCACCTGCGGTCCGGCAGCCCGGCCCGGGATTCCGGGTTGCCCGTGGGCAGCGTTTCCGGGTTGGTTCCCGGGGAAGACATCGAGAGGAATGCCCGGCCTGTGGGCAACGGAGTGGACCGGGGCGCCTACGAGTACGGGAACTGATCGCCGTTTCGGGCGGGAGGGAGCGCCTTCACGGGAACCAGCAACCCGATCGAGACGCCTGCGGGCTTCCGGCGAAAAGTCTGCCCACCCCCCATTGGGATTGGGAGGTCGGGAGCGAGGGGGAATCTCTCCCCTCGTTCCCGAACCGGCACCCCATCTTCTCGATAAGCGCCCCCTCGGCGAACTGCTCTTCGATCTTGGCCGCAAGCCGCGTTGTCCTCTCGTCGAACGGCTCGCCGTCATCCTGCTGTGCCTCGGCGCAGATGCAGCGGCGACCCTTTGCCGCCCCGCGCTTCCCCAATGGGAAACGGACGTCGGCACGGACCGGTTTCCATGTTACTACGGGTCTTGTGGCGCGTTGAACTCCGAGCTTTTGACTCCCGGATCTTTGGCCGTGTATCTGAAGACTCCCGGACGTCACCCGTCGGATGGAAGCCAAAGCGGCTCCGCCCCGGGAGAATTCAAAGCTCACGGCTGAAGGCTAATCGCTTGTGGATAAGACCCAACCGGTACATCCGGCGGAGGACTTTCAGCCGCTGCTGATCCGCAGGTTGGGCCGACATGAGGAGGGAACGTGATCGTTCGGCCGACAGCGACGAAGAAGAGACCCGCTTCCCCTGTTGCCTATACGGCAGTGCTGCTTGCGGTACTGACTCTGATGCTCGGGTTTTTCCGGGCATCCACGGCAACGAGCACAGGAGAAGGGACAAATACCATGGAGGAAGACATCTGGAAACTGGAAGAGGCATACTTCACGGATTTGTACAAAGCCGAGTACGAAGGTGTTTTGGAGCTTGTGCATCCGCAGTTTCTCGGATGGCCCGGCAACCTGCCTAAGCCCGTCGGCAAAGAAGAGAGTGCGGCGTTCATGAAGAAGTTGGTCCCACAGCCAACGCCGTGCGCCGTCAGGATTGAACGTGGTGGTCTGCAGATATCGGGAGATACGGCATTGACTCAGTATACCGTATACGTGAGCTGTTCCGAGGGGAGCGAAAGGATGAGCACGCAGGGGTCGCGGATCACCCACACGTGGGTTATGAGAAACGGGCGATGGCAGCTACTGGGCGGTATGAGTCGCGAGGTCAAGCAGGAGTAGGTCGGAGGAAAGTCCCCGACCTGAGATCGTGCGGGTTGCTTCGCGTCCGGTGATTTGGGCACCCGCCCTCTTCCTATCCTCCGGGCTGCCCTCTCCATGACTCCTTGCTCCTATTTTTGAAACTATCTTCTTGAAGATTCCTCGCGGCTGTGGTACTGGCACATCGAATTCAGCTCCGGAAGCTGAGGAAACTCTCCGGCGTTTTTCCTGAAATCATCGACACTTCGACTTCCAACCGAAGCCATGAAGGCTTTACGACCGCAAGGGCCGGAATCCTTCGTGGCTTTTTGTGTTCTATCCAGGTCATGAAGCATCCCCCCCGGAAGGTCGCTCTTTTTCCTTCTTTCTTGTCCGTTTTTTGATTTCCATTCATCCGGTACCGCTTTCGGAAGGGCCACTCCGGAGCGGGCGCGGCTTGTATGGGAGAAAGGAGCAGAGTAAGATGAAGAGAGGGTTTGTGCTTCTTGTCTCGGGGGCGGCATTTTTGCTTTCACTCTTTTCCGTCGTGGTGTGCGCCCAGACAACACCGGGTCAGTACGGCGGTGAGACGGCGGAGATGGAGGCCATTGTGGTAACGGCATCCAAGGCGCCGAAGGCTAAATCGGATGTAACACAGGCTGTGGATACGCTTACCGAGGAGGAAATCGATACCTACCTCGGCAGCAAAAGGAACATTCAGGAGCTGCTTATGTATCAGCCGGGTTTTTTCATCGACGTGCTGTCGCGAAACGACGCCAACTGGGGCTCGGTGGGGGGGCTCCCGCACAAATACAGTACCTTCATGCTCGACGGGCTTCCAATCGACTCCTTCGTCGATCCTCAGAGCCTGGATCCCTGGGCTTTCCAGAGGATCGAAATCCAGCGCGGCCCGGCGTCGGTGCTCTACCCGAACTATCTCTTCATGGATTTCGCGGGAAACGAAACGCCCCTTGCCGGAACGGTGAACCTGATCCTGCGGGACCGAATCGACAATCCCATGACGAAGCTCTCCGCGGAGTACGGCTCATACAACACCATCAATGGGCGCTTCTATCATCAGAACAAGGTGGGCAACTTCCACTTCTTCCTGGGCGGCCAATATGAGCAGTCGGACTACACGAACTACGGCACCGACCCTTCCTGGCTGAACATGATCGACGACCCGGAATACCGGAAAATCAGGCTCTACGGCCATGGGACCTACTTTTTCGGCAACTCCGACGAGCATAAGCTTTCGGTGTTTGCGCACAATACCTGGCACGACGGTGACGCGGGGCGACCCAACCGCGATTTCGAGCACCAGTACACGACCCTCAACGCCGACTATCAAGTCCCCATAAGCCCCTGCGTCATGGCCCGCGCCAAGGTCGGCTATCGCAACTACGACCGCACCTGGGAGGAAGACAACTTCCCCGCGAACCTCGCCTTGCGGGAGGAAGACGGCGTTAAGCAGGAGATCGTTCCAGGAGACTTCTCGGTATCGTTCAAGCACCTCGACGGAGGCTTGTTCACCGCCGGCACCGATTTCCAGGTTGCCACCTACAAGACCTTTGCCGAAGTGACTCGGAAGGTTACCGGCAACGATGCCACGGCTAGCCAGAACGGAGTATACGTGCAGGAGGAGTACAAGTGGAAAGACTGGGTGTTCCGGGCGGGAGGCCGATACAACTACACGCATCATGACTATGACCGCATCGGCGGGGTGGTGCCCGGAGTTGATGATGCATCCTGGGACAAGCTGCTGTGGAGTGCGGGTGTGCGTTACAATGTCCTCGAGTCTCTGTCTTTTTACTCCAATGCAGGCACAAGCTTCGTGGTCCCCGGGATCAAGTCCATCGGCGGCACGCTCAAGCCCGAGGACGAGGGCGTGCCCGGCAAGAACGGGCAGCTTCCCAATCCCGACCTGAAGCCCGAAAGCGGACTCGGTTGGGATTTCGGCATAGACTACCGGGCCACAAAACGCCTGTCCCTGGGTGCTCGAGTTTTCCTCAACAAGGTGGACGATCAGATCGTGGATATCGTTGTGAGCCGGGACCCCTCTCAATCCAAGTCCGTCAATGCGGGGAAGACGACCGCCTATGGCGTCGAGATCGAGGCCAAGCACAGGCTGAATTCCTGGCTACAGTGGTTCGCCAACTACACGTACACCAACAGCAACGTGGAAAACCCGACAAACCCCGACCAGGACGACGTCGAAGTTCCCTTCGTTCCGGAGCACATGGGAAACATAGGCTTTCAGGCTTTCCTTCCGTACGACATAATGGCAGCAGCGTGGCTACACGTGGCGGGGGAGATCTTCGACAGCACATCCAAATCAAACAGGAACGGGTTCACCCACTACGAGCTCATCAACGCGAAGATTCAAAAGGCGTTGGTCAAGAAGGAGGCCTACAAGCTGGACTGCTATCTCGATCTCTACAACATCACCAACAACAAGTTCACGATGCCGTGGCAGTTCCAGGACCCGGGGTTTGCCGCGTCGGGTGGGCTGAAGTTTGTGTTCTAGTGCGATGTCAAAGGTGTCCTACCGGGTCCGCGACGGGCGGCAGGGTGGGCAAAAGCAGAGGGTTGCCGGTCCCGGATCGCACAACGGAGGCGGATAATACTGCGCCCACCCTACGATTTCAACCGGGCGAAGCTGAAATGACGGAGCACCCGCAGCGAACGGTGTAGGGTGAAATCCGGACAGTAGGAGGCAGACCGGCGGACGGCGATTCATATCCGCTCTTTCCCGCTCACCGTTCCCTCCCCTGGAAGGACAGCGATGAATCGGTTCTCTTTTCTTCGGGCGTTTCTGCTGGGGATCGTTCTTGTTTCACCGGGAATCATTCCCCACGTGTGCATTGCGTCCGAGTTGGTCGCATCCTCGAGGATCACGGTGACGGATTTTCGCGGGAAGACGATTTCCCTGGACCGCCCCGCCGGGAGGATCGTCTGCCTTATCGAGAGCGCCCTCAGCGGACTGTACATGTTGGGGGCCGCAGACCGCGTGGTCGGCATCTCCGCCAATGTCTACCAGGGTGACGTTTATCCGTACTACGCCGCCATGGACCCGAGAATTGCCGAAAAGAGCCTCCCTGCTCCGGGGAATTGGGATTTCGTCAACATCGAGCGGGTGATTGCCCTCGATCCCGATCTCGTCATCATCTGGTCCCGTCAGGAAGAGTCCATACGAGCCGTTGAGGAGCGGGGCATCCCGGTGTTCGGGGTCTTTATCGGGTCATTCGAGGACATATACCGGGAGATGCGCGCCCTGGGAAAGCTGACGGGGACCTCGGAGCGGGCAGGGCAACTGATCGACGCCGCAAAAGAAGAGCTTACGCGGATCGGAGCGAAAACACAAACCGTCGGCAAGCGTCCGAGGGTCTATTTCATGTGGTCTCAGGGAGAGCTCGAGACATCGGGAAGCAAGAGCACCGTGCACGAACTGATCACCCTGGCGGGAGGCGAGAACGTGTGCGGAGGCATCGAACAGGAGCACCTGGTGGTGAACATGGAGAGGGTCCTGGCGTGGGACCCCGAGGTCATAGTCCTGTGGGTCAACGAAAGAAAAGGACCAAAGGACATCCTCGATAGCCCTATATGGCAGGGCGTGCGGGCGGTGCGGACTCAAAACGTCCACGAGCTTCCGGATGTCTTTTCAAGCGATCTTTGGACCCTCAAGTTCCAGTATGTAGTAAAGCTGCTGGCCGAATGGTGCCACCCGGACGTCTACGGTGAAGCGGACCTGGAGAAGGAAAGGCGGGAGATCTTCGTGAAGCTCTACGGTGAGAAGATCTTGCCTGCCCTTTCCCCCCGGTAAACCAGTTCGACTCGCAACCGCCGAGAGGTGTCCTTTGAAACGTCCCGCGATCCGTTGGATTCTCTACGGCCTTCCTGTTCCCGTGCTGGTCCTCTCCCTTCTTGTGGGACCCTCCGACGTGATGTCTCCCGGTCAGGCGGTTTTGTGGATGGCGCGTAGGCTTGCGGGATTCTCCGGGCAGGCGGACGCAAAAGAGGCGCTCGTGAGCGCCATCCTCTGGAACGTGCGTCTTCCGAGGGTCCTTCTCACCTTTCTGGTAGGGGGCGCCCTGGCTGCGTCCGGCAACAGCATCCAGGCTCTCTTTCGCAATCCGCTGGTTTGCCCCTATCTCTTGGGACTTTCTTCGGGGGGCGCCTTTGGAGCGGCATTGGCGCTCACCACTTCCTGGATACCCCTCCAGCCCTCGGCTTTTCTCTTCGGGCTGCTCGCCGTTACATCGAGCTACCTTCTTGCCCGCGTCAGGGGTCGGATTGCGACGGTTTCTCTCATTCTCTCCGGAGTCATCGTCTCCGGGATCTTCACCTCGCTTCTTACCATCCTTCAGTTCTTGACCGACCCCTTCAAGCTCCAGACCATCGTGCACTGGACCATGGGAAACCTCCACAACGCCACCTGGGAGAAGGTACGCTCGGCAGCCCCTCTCATTCTTGCAAGCACGGCATGTCTCTTCCTTATGCGATGGCGCATGAACGTCCTTGCCCTCGGAGACGAGGAAATGCGGGCGGTGGGACTCAATCCCGAGCGGGAAAAATTGCTGCTCATCCTGCCGGCAACGCTGGCCGCATCCGCCTCCGTGGCCGTCGCCGGCGTCATCGGCCTGGCAGGTCTGATGGTGCCTCACATGGTGCGGATGATGATTGGGCCGGACAATACGCACACCTTGCCCGCATGCTTTGCTTTCGGGGGATCTTTCCTCCTCCTCGTGGACAACCTGTCGAGAACAACGGCTTCCTTCGAACTCCCCGTGGGGGTGTTCACGACGCTGGCGGGCGGCCCCTTTTTCATCTTTCTTTTGAAAAGGGCCGGGATCGGATGGGAAACATGAATGACGCCCTACGAGTTGAACGCCTGTCCTTCCGCTACGGCAAAAGATTGGTCCTTGACGACATTCACCTGGTCATGCGGGAAGGAACATTCACCGTGCTCCTCGGGAAGAACGGGAGCGGCAAGTCCACGCTCCTTCGCGTCATGGCCGGCCTGGCCCAATGTGGGAGCGGCAAGATAGAGCTTCTGGGAAAGGACCTTCGGAGCCTTTCCGCCTCGAGTCGGGCAAGGATTTTAGGGTTCCTGCCGCAGCAGCACCGGCCCGTCTTTCCCTTTTCCGTGGAAGATGTGGTCTTGACGGGGCGGGCATGCCATGTGACGTTGATTCCAGGAAAAAAGGACCGTGAAAAGGCGTTTGAAGCCATGGACAGGGTAGGAATCATGCACCTTGCGGGACGATCCTTTACGGAGCTCTCCGGCGGCGAGCAACAGATGGTCATGATCGCCCGCGTGCTGGCCCAGGAGCCCCGCATCATCCTTCTTGACGAGCCAACCGCCCATCTCGATTTTGTCAACCAGGCCCGACTGCTGGATCTCATCAGGGAACTGGTGGATTCGGGACTCACTGTGGCGGCCGTCCTGCACGACCCCAACCTCGCCTTCCTCTACGGCGATGAATTCGTATTTCTGAAAAACGGGCGGCTGCAGTCCGTGAGCAGCTCCCAAAAGCCGTGGGACGGAAGCCTTCTCAATGCGGTCTATGAGATGGACGTTCATACCGTTCCCTATGGCAAGCGCGCATTGGTCATTCCCGGAGGGGATAAGAAATCCGTTGACCACTCTTGACCGGATGCCTGCGCCGTCATTCCCCTCCGGGCCGATTGTTGTCCACAAACAGAAATGTCCTCTTTTGCCGGAAATCCCCGAAAGCGACAAACCACAAGTCGGAAGGTCAACGACATCGAGACGCCTGATTCAGGGAATTGGCGACAACCGTGTCGTTCGGGCTACCGCATTGCGGTGCCTTGCGGGTCATGCCGGTGAGGACACGGACTCGAAAAAGACCCTCCATAACCCGATGGGGCCGGGGGTAACGGAAGGTCCCCCATCGAAAATCACCGGTGCCCGTGAGGGTCGTCCTGAGGGTTTCGCGGCCCGCAAGTCTCGAAACATGCGAAGGGGTTAGGGGCAGCGGGGTATCCTTTGTGGGGGCGGCATCCGGTCCCGCTTGTCTGCCGCACGGTCGGGTCTTTCTTCCATAAATTGATGGTCCTGTAAAAGTCTCTTTCTTGGAACGGCACCGAAGGAATTCAATCGGTTAGGGTCGAGGAGACGCGCTCTCCGGGGCCTTTTCCCAAACCATCATAAATTGGAATGCGTCTCTTCGACAGCCGTTTTGCCCAGTGCCGGGTCATCGACCCGGGAGCGGACCACCGTTGGGCGACGGCAACCGGAAGCGTGCCTGAAATCCGGGGCGACGGCGGCGCATTCGCTGTTGGGGGGGAACTCTTCCTTCCCGTGCTTCCCCAATGGAAAATAGCCGTCGGCATGGACCGGTTTCAATGTTAGTATAAAGTTACGCAGGATTCGTGCAGATCACTCGTGGATGGGCCCTGAAGGTTCACGGGGGGGACGTTCGAGATGGAGACTGCTTTCCGGCAGGAGACTCCGGGCCTGGGCAAAGAAGCAAGGCGCGGTGGAGAGGGGACATTCGAGATGGAGATTCCTTCCTCGAAGGATGAGCGCAGCTCCAACCCTAGAAAGACCAGACCCGTCCTGGTCATGGGCGCAACGGGATACATCGGGGGCCGCCTGGTGCCGTTGCTTCTCGAGTTGGGATACACGGTGCGGGTGATGGGACGGTCTTTGCCCAAGCTGGAATCGCGGCCCTGGGCAACTCATCCGAGGCTCGAAGCGGTGCAGGGGGACGTGCTGGACATCCACTCCCTCAAGAAGGCGGTTCAAGGGTGTTGGGCGGCTTTTTACCTGGTCCACTCCATGAACACGTCCACCAGTGATTTCAGCTACTTGGACCGGGTTGCCGCCTGGAACATGGTGGAAGCCTCGGGTAGTTCGACCCTCGAGCGCATCATTTACCTCGGGGGGTTGGGGGATGAGAGCGACCCGGCCCTGAGCAAGCACCTCCGTTCGCGCCTCGAAGTGGCCCGAATTCTGCGCTCCGGGTCCGTCCCGGTCACGACCCTGCGGGCCGCGATGATCCTGGGGTCCGGAAGCGCCTCCTTCGAGATCCTGCGGTACCTCGTCGACCGGCTCCCCATCATGCTCGCACCCCCCTGGGTGCACACGCCCGTCCAGCCCATCTGCATCCGAAACGTCCTCCATTACCTGGTGGGCTGCCTGGAACACGATGAAACCGTCGGGCAGGCCTTCGATATCGGAGGACCCGAGATCCTCACGTACGAACAACTGATCAAGATCTATGCCCAGGCAGCCGGGTTGCGGGAAAGGGTGGTGATTCCCGTTTCTTTCATATCCCCTCGGTGGAGCCCCCTTTGGATCTCCCTGGTGACCCCGGTACCCGCGCCCCTGGCACGAGCCCTGACCGAAGGGCTCCTGAACAAGGTGGTTTGCCGCGACGAACGCATACGCCGGATCATTCCCCAGGAGTTGATGACCTGCCGACAGGCCATCGATCGCGCCATCGAAAAGATCGAGCGGCATCGGGTCGAGGCCTGCTGGACGGATGCGGGCCGACTCCTCCCTCCCGAATGGAGCTACTGCGGAGATGAGCCTTACGCGGGGGGAACGGTTTTGGCCTGTGCCTATCGGGTGCGGATCAAGGCATCCGCCGGGGAAATCTGGGAGCCCATCGTCCGGATCGGAGGCCAAACGGGCTGGTACTACGGCGGGCCCCTGTGGCGAATCCGCGGGTGGTTGAACAAGCTCATCGGGGGGCCCAGCCTCATGCGGGGAAGGCGGGATCCCCGGACGCTCTATGTGGGCGATGCCCTGGATTTCTGGCGGGTGCTCGAAGTCTCCGCCCCTTTCCGGCTTCTGCTCCTCTCGGAAATGAAGCTCCCGGGCGAGGCGATCCTCGAGTTCACCATCTCTCCCGGGGGACAGGGGGAATGCGAGCTCCGGCAGGTTGCGCGCTTTCTGCCCAGGGGCACCGTCGGGCTTCTCTACTGGTACAGCCTGTACGGCGCTCACCAGTTGCTCTTCAAGGGAATGCTTCGCACCATTGCCCGAGAGGTTGGAAAGCCAATCGTGAAAGGACCCGAGCGGTTCGAACCCCGGTTGGATCTGGTCTGTCGGATCGACTGATCCTCCGGGTGCCTCGATGCCGAAGGTCCCGAAGGGGCGGCAGCCAAGGCCGCGGACGCCGTCCCGAGATTCAGCGGGCGATAAGGATGTGCCGGCGGCAAGCGGGCGGGGCACCCCGGGAGGCGACATGGGTCGGCCTCAACGTCCCCGACACCTGCCGAAACTCCCTCTCCGGAAAACGCCCGGCACGATCGAGGATGTGCTTGACGGGAGCTTCGGCCCAAAGTATCAGAGTCAGTGCTTTCGTTCCGTACCACACAGACCCCCCGAGGGGGAGGGCGTTTCCGCATCCCCTCCCCCGCTTGTCTCCTAACAGCAACCGTACCGATCCGAAAAATTCTCCTTTTTTTCGAGTCGTCTCGGGAGCGTTGTCCCTTCTTACGGCCACACACTGCGAAGCAGCCAAAGGATGATCTATGAGCCCCATGACGCTGGAACAGTTGAAAGGGAGAATGGCGGACAACCGCGAATTCCAGGACTATTTGAAGTGGCAGGAAAGCCGGTCGGGCCGGAAGATCCTGGACGACGTGGCCCTGCTGAGGGCCTACCAGGGGTACCTCCTCGAACACTTGGGCGATGTCCGGGGCCAGCTCATGGACGAGTCCGACCTTCGCCTCTCCCTGGTGCTGGCCCTCCATTTCAACCCGCTGTTTCAGCAGGAATTCCGGGCCGGAAATCCCACCCTCGCCCAAAGGTACGACAAGGAAACGGCCGTTCAGAGCTCCGGACCGGTCAACGAGCTCATGGCCCAGGTTTTCAAGCAATATGCGGCCTGGCTGACCCGGGAACTGGACGACACCATGTTCCGGCTCGAGGAGGCCGGGACGGACGAAGTCCTCCAGTACGAGAAACGACGGGCGTTGGAGCTGCGGTTCGGAAAGCTCTTCGACCGGGAGCTTCGCCTGGCAAAGGAGGAAGGCTACACCCTCCAGCTGGCCGTCCAGGAGAAGGAACAGACCAAGAAGGAGGTCATGGAGTTCCTCTCCCAGGACGCTTCTTCGCGCGTCACTCGATTTAATTGGGCGATTTTCGGAAACAGCGACAAGACCTCGGCGGGAATCGACCTCCTCAATCGGGAGATCACACGGTGCAACAGGGTTTCCGGGATCATGCGCGCCATGCTGCCCCGTTACGCCGCTCACCCGAAAAGCCGGGAGATCCTCGAGACCCAGATCGCCCTGGCCGAATCCCGCCGGACCGAGGCCGAACACTACATCGCCCGGCTCAAGGAGTGCAAGAGGGTCAAGAAGCAGGCCCGGATCTCCTGGCAGGAGAAGACGGCGGAGTCCGAAGCCTTGCTGAAACAGACGGATGTGGAACTCCTCGGCGTGAGTGAGGACCTCCTGCGCGGGGTCCGGCAGGTGGTTCCGTCCCTGCGGGAACAAGAAGCGCAGATCGGGACTCGCCTCAAGGAACTGGAGAAGACCGTCCGGGAGATTCCCCGTCTCTATGAGGAGCAGGAAAAGCAGACGAACGAGCTCGTGCGAATCGAGTCCATCCTGGCAGGGGACCCTATCCGGTTGAAGTACCTTGGCAACCTGGGATTCAAGGCCGGCTCCCTCCCGGCCCTTCGCCGGTCCATCGCCGAGAGGGCCCGGCTCATCGAGGAGACCGAGCTGCGCCAACGGCACCTGAGCGAGGATCTCGCCTTTCTCAATGCCAAGTACAACGCCATGTTCGATCGGACGGAAGCGGCCCTCAACGACCAGCAAGAGCTCAATCGGCTTCGGGCCAAGGCCCACGACGAGCTCCAGTGGCTCCAGAGCCTTCCCCGGATTCACAGGGCCCTCAATGTTTACTGTTCCACGGCCACCGTGACCTTCGAGCTTTTTCTGAGCATCGGCCAGATCGCTGCGGGCCGGGCCTGCGGTCCCGTCGGGGGGACGGCCGTCGCGGCCATGGGCATCGCCGGCATGCCCATCACCTATGGATTGAGCCTTCCTCTTTCGGGGGCGCTCCTCACCAACATACAGCCCTACGACACGGGGCAGCTGGGCATTTCCCTCAAACTGGGCTTCTCCTGGGGTGCGGACTTCCAGCCGGCCACCAAGGACAGCCTGGAAGCGAGCGTGGGCATGGCCATTGTCTACGATGCGTCCCTCCAGGTGTCCGACACCCGCGGGTTCTCGACGGTGAGCACCATCACCCTGGCTACGACGGCGGAGGCCGCCATTCCCGGCGCCCTTCGGGCAGCCATCGAGATGGAGCTCATCAAAGAGAAACGGGTGATGACTTTCAAAGATGTCTATCACTGGGCGGCCTGGATCGGCCAGAAGTGGGCCAACCTCCGCGCCTGGGCGGTGGCGGCCCGGCTTTACCGGGGAGGAGGGACCTCTCAACCGACGGCGGAGGACCTCAAGCGCCTTCGGGAAGTTGCCGACATCTCCCTCAAGAACGACAAGCCGACCCGGGACATGCTCGAGAAGGTCTTCAAGTACATGGGGGAACCCATTCTGCGGACGGAGTGCAAGGAGCTCTTTCCGCACATAGGAGCGGAAATCTCGGCGGCGGAATTCTTCAGTCTCAAAGGAGCCCGGGAGCGCAGGTCCGAGCCCAAGTTCATCCGGAGGAACAGCGACATCAAGACGGGGGAAGTATACGACGAAGAGAGAAAAGGGGATCAGTGGAGCCGATCTTTGACCGTGGGAGCGGGAATCCAGGTGCAGGCGGATTATTCCAATGTTGAAAAGGACCCCAATCCCGACAACGTAGGGGAGTCCCTGACCTTCACCATCTCCCTGCCCATATTCGATCAGAATGCCCAATGGATCTCGACCCCGGCAATGGATCCCTCGAAGGGGGCCATCGGCACCTGGGTGCAGAGTCACCTGGCGCCTGCGGCCAACAAGATATCGAACTTCACGAATCCGGGGGTGTTCAATCTCTTCAAGAGTTCCCTGGCCACGAATCCTTTCCTGAGTCTCAGCACCGGCCTGGCCCTGGGCACCGTCCAGGTAGCCCTCTTTCTTTCGACCCTCACCAAGCGTCCGGCCCCCGACGGCAAGACCGGCAAATGGGTCCTTTTTTACTGGCGCCCCGTTTTCAGCACGGCCACCGAAATCCAGAGGACCGTTCCCCTGGGCTACGGGTTCAACATGGTGCTGGGAGGAAGCGTGTCCTTGTCCCGCACCTACCGGGAACAACTGGGGGACAACACCATCGTGTACCTCCAGATCGTGTACAACGGTCTCATGAATATCTCCCTGCCCGGCGACGACGGCAATCCCAGACCCCCCGAGGCCCGCGGTCCGGCGCTCTGGAAGGAATACGTGGACACGCAAAAGAAGACCATTTGGAGGATGATGCACAACATCACCCTTCCCCATACCTGGATTGCCGCCGAGGTGAATGACCGGGAAGGAGGCGCGAAACTCATCGCCGACCTCAAGAGAATCATGCCCGCGCCCGCCCGCCGTTCCTCCAAGGGGCTGCCCTCCCAGCATAAAGCTCCCTACGTGGACGTGGACGCCCCGGAGTCCTACCCCGACTTCAGCCAAACGTTGTTTGACAAGGCTTTTGACCCCTTTCAAAGGCACCTCGAAGATTTTCGCAAAAGCGATTACCTCACCCACAAGAACAAAGACTGGCATCGCATCCCCATCCAGGGAGGCACCTTCAATTGGTCCATGAATCCCATCGTCATTGCCGGGGAACTCTACCGAACCCACACGACCCAGTACAAGCTCGAGAAGGGCGTGGTGGACGCAAGAACCGCCCTGGGTCATCGAAAGGGGGCCTCCCAACAGGTCCTGGCGGACGTCAAGATGGTGCCCGACGAGCAGGCCCCCAACTGCATGTTGTGCGGGGTCGCCTTCAGCTTCATTCGCCGTCGGCATCACTGTCGCGAATGCGGGAAGGTCTTTTGTGCCGATTGCTCGAGCCACAACATCGAGCTTCCCCACAGGAGCCAATTCAAACCCGTCCGGATCTGCAACACCTGCTATGCGCGGCTCACCGCGGCGCCCAAGCAGCCTGCCCAGGCCCCGAGCGGCCACAAAGACCCCGGCGCCGCCGACCATGGGGAACCTCTCCCGCAGGTTCGGAGCCCGGTGAGCCAACCCCACAGGGAAGGCCTCCCCGCAGCGACCCACAGCCCGGTGAGCTCTCCTCAGAAGACGGGGATGTTGACATCGGCCTACGTTTCCTCGCAGGTTCCCGGAAAGGAAAGCCTGCTCACGTCCTTCCGCCGAAGCCCGGAGGCTCCCAGAGGGGAAAGCCCGCTCTCATCGTCTGGTTCCAACCTGGGCGCCCTCGATCCAGACGGCGGCAGGGTGCAGGCCCCGGTGGTGCGGGGAGGGGAGGTCCGATCGGAGTGGGGAGAGGGGAAAGACGAAATCACCGTGCTGGACGAGATGGAGCACGAGCGGTGGTGGAGCACTCGGATCGCCAGGCCCGTTCCCAGCAGCGCGGACCGCCAGGCCTACATCGATTTCGCCGTTTCCGATGCGCAGGCAGCCCAGGCAATGAGAGAGGAAAGCCCGGCAAGCCGGGAGGCTCAGAAAAGCAAGGGCAAAATCTCTCCTGGCGGCAGGTCCTCGAGACTGAAAGGAGTGACGGTTGCCGAAGAAGGAAGGAATCCCATTGTCGGCAAGGAGTTGACCAATTACTTCGACATTACGGATGTCTCGGCGGATGGGAATTGCCTGTTTCGATCCATGGCCGTCGCTCTGCAAAGGCCCGAGAATCAGCACAAGGCCTATCGGCGCCTGGCGGTGGAACATATCTTCCTGCACCCGGCGGATTTTGAGACCGTGTACCAGGGCAACGTCCCGGCCTATCTTTACACCATGTCGGAGACGGCACGGCACCCCGAAGACAAGGCACGGTGGGGTGGTTCCCCGGAAATCCTCGCGCTAAGCCGGATTCTGAAGCGGGAAATCATCGTCTATGCCTGTACCTTCGATTCCCCCACCGCCTGGGAGCTGAACCGGACGGTCCTGTTCGTGCAACAGCACGCCATGGGTGACGGTCCCTTCAAGCCACCCCGGGAGGCGGTCCCCATCTACATCGCAAACCAGGGGGGAAACCACTACGTCTGCCTGAAGCCCAAGGCCCGGCGGTAGAATCGTTGCGCCCGCTACCAGAAACATCCCGGGTCGAGGGGGGTTGGGACTGGTCCACAAATTCAGGGCATGGTAGGGATCGGTCCTCCGGGAAACGGTTGAGAGCAAGGGCCCGAACCTAGGGCCGGCTCAACGGAAGAGGTGGAGAAAGGAACCGGCACGGGGTTGCCGCGGATGATTCCCTGGATTGAGCGATTTGGCCGGCACGCATCCCGTTTCGTCATTCCCGCGGACAAACGGGAATCCCTGAAAGGCGTGCATACCCTCCGGGTGCTGGGTGCCGGCCTGCGTGGACCTGACGAGGGGATGGTCTCGGAATCGCTCAAATCAGGGATTCGCCATGCGTGCCGGATTTGGTCGTGAACCGATGGCGAGAACCATGAAGAAAGAAAATACGGAACCCGCTTCCCCGGGGAACCTCCGGGAATCTCCCGGTCTGAAATGGATCGTCTTCTCCCTGGTTTGTGCGGCGTTTACCACCGTTTATATCACCCAGCCCGTACTGCCCGTGATCCGGGCAGAATTTCACGTGAGTGAGACTCGGGCCTCCTGGACCATCGCCGCGGTCGTCCTGGGAATGGCCCTCTCCAACCTGCCTTTCGGGATGCTCTCCGACCGATATCCCCTGCGGCCGATCATTCTGACCGGCGGCGCAACGGTGGCCTCGGCCGGGTTCCTTTGCGCCGCGACTTCGAGCCTGGCGGTGCTCGTGGGCGCCCGATTTGTCCAGGGCCTTTTTCTTCCCTCACTCACCACCTGCCTGGCCGCGTACCTGGCCCGCAGTCTTCCGCCCGCATCCCTCAACGTGGTCATGGGTACCTACGTGTCGGCGACGGTGGCCGGAGGGTTGGGGGGCCGTCTTCTCGGCGGCTGGATTCATCCTCCCCTCCACTGGCGGTTCGCATTCGTGAGCGCCTCTCTCATGCTCCTGGGGGCGACCCTTGCGGCGGTGAAGCGACTGCCGGGCAACGGGCCCGTTCGTCCCGCGGATACCCCTGCCGCAGGGTTCCTTCGGTTGCTTTCCCGAAAAGAGTTTCTCCGGACCTACCTGGTGGCGTTTGGAGGGTTCTTTGCCTTCTCGTCCGTCTTCAATTATCTGCCCTTTTATCTTTCGGGGTCCCCTTTCGGGGCTTCCACCGAGCTCATTACGCTACTGTATCTTTCCTACACTGTGGGGATGGTGGTCGGTCCCCTGGCAGGTAAGGTCAGCAACTCCATCGGCAACGGCAACACCATGATCCTGGGTGCCGGCATCTTGGGCCTTTCCATCGTCGCGACCCTCATTCCGTCCCTGCTGCTCATCATCGTGAGCCTTGTGGGAATCTGCATCGGGTTTTTCGCCGTCCATGCCTCGGCTGCCGGCTCTCTGAACCGCAAGTTGACCGGAAACCAGGGCAGAGCCAATTCCCTCTACGTCCTGTTTTATTACCTGGGGGGAGCGGTAGGAATCTACCTGAGCGGTCACGCATACGCGTTGTGGGGATGGGCCGGTGTGGTCGGGGTGACCGTGTCGATGCTCGTGATTCCTCTGGCAACGGGGGCTGCGGAAAGGAGAGAGGTAGGGAGAGCCCTGAGAAAGGCGGGTCCGTTGTGGATGCGTTCGGTCCAGGGGAGCGGGCTTCGGAAGCGGTAGAATTTTACGGAGTCCTCGGGCAACAGCCTAAGGGCCGCCACTTCGCCCGGGGGTCCCCGCACCCCGGGACGAAGCGGAGTTCCGGCACGAAGGATCTGTCACGCGTCGGTAAGGTTAAGAACCGGGACCCGGAAAGCGTAGTTGTCCCGGTAATAACGGAACCGGTATTCTTCCGGGATCTTGGGCCGAAAGGGGTTGGTAGCGTTCTGTTCGGTCTCATCCGCTGCGAGGAAGAGAGCCGGGTTTTCCAGGGTCCCTCGGGCGGAGGTTGTTCCGGGAAAAGGGGTCCCCAGGGCGAGACTCAACGCCAGGACCGCCAACCCGAGGCCCAGCCTTCGCAGCAGGGCACTCAGCCGTTGACGGACCGAGGTCTTTTCTTCGTGGGTCTCGTGCACTCGGGAGTTCCGGCACCCCTGAAGCTTTCCGGATCCCAGGTTTCTCCACGGGGTCGATTCCCGGACTGAGAGCGTCTTTCGAATCAGTGTGCTCAGGATTCCCAGCATGGTCGTTCTCCTTGGCTGTAGGATGTTCGTTCCTTGCGGAGGTTTCCCGGAGGCCCTGTTTCAGGACTGCGAGACGGCAGGTTCCTTCGGCAGATTCCTCTTTTCAAGCTAGAACGTGCAGGGTTGGTGTCAAGGAACCGGGCCTTCGAGGGGCCCGGCCGGGTGGGAGCGGGTCTCTCATGACCGTATTCCCCTGGGATTCCCGGCCCGGTGGGATTCCCGGCCCGGACACGGCCCATGGCGGTCGTTCACCGAAGACTTTGATTCCCGACGCACAGGGGTCCGGTTTTTGCCTGGCTCATCCTTGCCGGGTCTGATATCCTGATTGCGTCCGCCCCTGCTCTGGGTGGTTTTCCCATAGAACCCGTTTCCGGATCCTCGAGGGTCCCCGCTTGGAAATGGGCCCGGCATGCCGGTTCGGGGCATTCAGGGACGTTCTTCTTCGGAGAGTGGTCCTTCCGCCATGGGCCCGCCGGACACGAGCCTCACCGTGGGCGGCATCCTTTCGCAGAAGAGGCGTCGAGATGGGTTTTGCCGGGGAACCGGACAACGATGGACGGACCTCGTGTCAGGGAGGAAGAGTGATGCAGGTTTTCACTGTGGTTTGCCTGTTTGCGTTCACGGTGTTCGCTCCTGCCGTGTCTTGGGCAACTTCCCCCCGCTCGCCGGATCTGGGTTCTGCGGTGTCGGGGACGATCAAGATCGGAGGAGCCTTCTCTCTGACGGGGGGCGGTGCTGCCCTGGACCTCGAGGCGGCCGACGGGGCCAGGTTGGCCTTGACGGAGATCAACAGGGCCGGGAAGACCCTGGGCAAGACTATGGAACTGGTAATCCGGGACAGTCAATCCCGTCCGGACCTGGCGGAACAGATCGCCCGACAGTTGGTGGAGAAGGATCGCGTGGTCGCCATCCTGGGATACAGCGACACCGATTCCGCATTGGCCGTAGGGCCGGTCATCCGGAAACACAGGATCCCCTTCATCACGGTGGGAGCGACCTCCCCCAAACTTCCCGAGCAGGTGGGAGAAATGATGTTCCTGGCATGTTTCGGCGACAACGTGCAGGCGGCGGCGGGAGCCGAGTTCGCCTTCAAACACCTGGGTGGCGGCGCTTGCCTCCTTTGGGACAAAGGGATGGACTACACTCGCCTTCTGGCCGGGTATTTCAAGCGCCGGTTCATTGAGCTGGGGGGCAGCGTTGTGATCGAGGAGCCCTTCGACGATGAAACGTCGGATTTATCCGTCCAGATTCAGCAATTGAAATCCCTGCCCCGGTCCCCGGATTTTTTTTACATAGCCGCCATGCCCTACAATGCCGGGATGGTGATTCGGCAGTTGCGGGAGGCCGGGTTTTCGGCCCCCGTCCTGGGAGGCGATGGGTTTGACACACCTCAAATCGTAGAGATTGCCGGACCTGCGGCCGAGCGGGTGTTCTTCACCACCCATGCGCTGGTGGACCCCACCCGGGGAAAAGAGGAAATGAAGAGGTTCATCACGGCCTTCATGGCGGAGTATGGGCGGGAACCCCGGAATTCCTTTGCGGCCCTGGGATACGATGCCATGCGCCTGGTGGTGGACGCCGTCCGTCGAGCGGGTTCCACGGAGCCCAGCTCCCTGAAGCACGCCCTGGAGGAAACCAGGGAGTTTTCGGGGCTTACCGGGACGATCACCCTGAGCACAAAGTCCCACATTCCCCAAAAATCCGTTACCATCCTCGAGATCAAGGACGGCAAATTCCGCTGGGTGGAAGATCTCGTTCCCCAGTCGGTCCCTTCTCCGTAGGCTGGAAGGCCGGGGGCCAGGGGCTTTAGGCTAGAGGCCGGGAAGCGAGAAGGCACGTGGGGCGGGCTGCGCTTCGCTCCACCCACCCTACCTCCCGGCCGGTCTCGCCCCATGCCCCTGTCGTGTCCTGCCGCCCGGCAGGCCCGGATCTAGGGCGTTCAGTACTCCCGGGCGCCCTTGCCCGTAAGCCAGGGGGTAACGGGCAGGTTGAAGTGGCTGATGGTGGAAACCAGCTCGATCCAGTTTTTGAACTCCTTTTCTTCCCGGAGGATCAAGACCACGCCCGGCGTCTTTCCCGCTCGCATTCCGTGGACGAGTGCCCTGCCCAAAGCGCGGTCCCAATGGGCGGCGAAGGAAAACTCGACGGCATGAGTCTCCGTCACGCAGTGGGCCCGCCCTCCGCC
This sequence comes from Syntrophobacteraceae bacterium, assembly GCA_029974695.1. GTDB lineage: Bacteria > Desulfobacterota > Syntrophobacteria > Syntrophobacterales > Syntrophobacteraceae > JAGPLX01. Next base: position 28,020 of record JARKQW010000140.1, read on the forward strand.
CGGGAGAAGCACGTCGGTTCGGCCTCCGTGTTCCGCACACCACGAGTCCCGAAAGGGTTTTTCCGGATCGACGTTCTTGGCAAAGCCCGCTCCCTGGGAGAAAAGGAGGATGACCCACAGGAGCAGGAAGATCGATTTGTATGCCATGGCCAAAGGGTTTCCTTTTCTTTGAGGACCGGCGTTTCCGGAGTACGGTTGCGGGGGACGCTTCGGGTCCTTGGATGGTCCGTCCTGGTTAGCGCTTTACAAAAACCGTCAACGGATTTAATTATGAAACGTCTTATTAGCAAGAGTTGAGAGCAGGAAAGAGAATGGACGCCTTCATTCCTTAATGGCAGGAGCAGACCGATGAGAATGACCGCAACAAGTCCTAATTGGAAGGTGTTGGGGCTCTTGGTGGTGGTGTTTGCCGTGGGAGCCTGCGCGGCGAACGGTCCGTACTACACCGTTTCGGAGACGCCTTCGGCCCCTCCCCCGCCGCCCGCAACGACCGTCGCCCCCCCGCCCGTGTCGACGGGTCTTGCGGTGGGGCGCAATGAATTCAACTACAGCTTCGACCTGATCGATCGGACTCCCTTCAATATCGTAGACCTGCCCCGTTCCCTGGATATTCTCTACCGGAAGGGCTACGACGAGGTTCGCCAGAGGGGACAGGCGGACCTGGTCGTTACGGTCACCCTTTCCGCCGGGGCGGCGGAGAATCCTGAGAAGAGAGTAGGCCATGCGGTGGGTGGAGCCTTGGGAGGGGCCGCCATCGGTGCCATCATCGGAGGAGCCCTGGGAGATCCCGGGACGGGGGCCGCCTTGGGTGCAGCCAGCGGAGGCGCAGCGGGGGCCCTGGCACCGGCCGCCGATTACATGGTGAGAATCGACGTGGAAGTATACAGTAGGGAGTTGGGCAGGAGCACCTACGAAAGCCGGACCATCAACGTGTCCCGTATTCCCCCCCACGCCGTGCCGGGGGTTGTGGACCAGGAAGTCTCCGCCATCTTCCGAAGCCTGCCCGATCGTTAGCATTCTCGTCCCTTTCCTGCATTCTCTTCTTATGGAAAAGCACGGGCTCTGCCGGGTCCCGTGCTTTTCGTCCTTTTGGGTCAGGACTCCTCCACAATTCCGTTCTTCAGGTCGTGCAGGGTGTGAATGGGCAGGACCAGGGGGGTCTTGCGCACGGGCTCATAGGCGTATCGATAAGAGGTCCCCGAGTTCCCTTGTGCCCGCATAACGGCCCAGCCCCGGAGCAAATAAGGGCACGAATCATTGAAACAGATGTAGACAAATTCAATGTCCCAGTTGCTGAAGGGACTGACGGGAAACCTCCATTTCTTGAGGCCGGAACCGCAGTGCGGGCATGTCCGCCACTCTCCTGCAACCCGCTCGGCCGGCGTTGCGCACGCAGCAGGAGGTTCTTCCTCCAGTTGCTCCGGTGCGGGCCGCTCTCTTCTCCCCGAGGAAGATCCCTCTTTTTCCGCGTAGACGGCAAAGACGGGGTCGCTGGGAATGCCCAGGTGGGCGTACTTGTCGTCGGAGGGGCGGGGTTTTCCGCTGGATTCGAAATGGCGAGGCTCTAGAAAGCCCGGAGTGGTTCGAAAGAAATCCAGGACCAGACGGAGTCGTTCCTCTTCGGTGGAATTCTTCCAGATCCGGGTGGCCTTTTCGGGGAACATCCGGTTGGAAAAGATCACCAGGAACAGTCCGCGGGGCTTGAGAACCCGGTTGACTTCCGCGAACACTTCCCGGGGCTTCACGAGGTAGTCCACGGACACCGTGTTGAGGACCACGTCGAAGGTGTCCGAGGGGAACGGCAGAGAGGGATCCATGTTGAGATCGTGGAGGACCCATTCGGTGAGGCGCTGGTTTGCCGCCAGTTCGTTGGGATTCAGCCCCAGTCCCACGGTCCTCGAAGGGTGCATTGTTTCGGGGAGATGGGAGTCCCAACCGGCCATGAGGTCCAGGATGGTCGGCGAATCCTCCACCACCAGCCGACCGATGATCCTCCGGACGGTGGACAGGGCAAGGGAATCCAGGTGGGAGACGAAGCGGTCCCGGGCGTAAAAGAGGGAATCGGGGGATTCGTCAAGCCGGGAGAAAGCGTCCGGGGGGAATCCGTTGTGGTTCGTGCGGGGCTCCGGTGCCGATGTCGTATCGTTCATAGTCATCCTCCATAAAAAAAGCCGAGTTTCTAAACCCGGCTCGTGGCCCCATTTCTGGGCAGGTTTGCGTGGATTCTTCCAATTTTGGCTTTACTTAATTCCTGCAGGGGAAATGTCAAGGAGGGGAAGACGGGGGTCCCGGTTTTTGGGGGCCTACGGGCGCAGGAAGGGTCGGGGGGGCTGCACGGGAGACGTCCCATCGATTCCGGTCTTTGGACTCGATGGGAAGGCGGACCGGCGACTTGCCCCGGCTACTCCACCGACAGGAAATGAGAACTGAGTGCGCCGTCGAGAAGCTGGAAAGACCGAACGCGGATGGGAAGGACCCGGGCGGCCGGGTGATGAATCAGCCCCCGGATATGGGGGTGCACCTCGAGCATGTTGTCGAGGATGGCCGCTTCCAGACGTTCATCTTCCAGGGGTGAATAGGTGCCGGTCACGGTGAGGGCCTGGATCCGGGACGGGTCCCCCGGGGTTTGGGTACGGCTGTCCACGAGCAGGCTCACTTGGGGGTTCAGAGAAATGTTTTGAAATTTTCGAGTGTTGGCTAGAGTTACCAGGTAGATCACCCGTGCGTCTTCCCCACAGAGGTAGGCCATGAGCGAACAGTGGGGCCTGTTTTCGTGACAGGTGGCAAGGACGCACAAGCGGTTGTCCCGGAGAAGCCCTTTCATTCGCTCGATCAACGGTTCTTCAGCCATGGTACCCTTCTTCCGCGGATTCAAGCCTCCCGCGGTGTGGGACCGCGCAGGAAGTTTGCTGAAGTTAGGCAGGCCTGAATCCAAGTTCTTTTCAATGGACCAATGTCGGTAGGGCCTGTTATTTGGGGACCGCTGTGGACTGAGGACCCCCCTTTGGATCGTCTTTCGTTCCCATGGTAGGAGTCCCTTCCTTCTTCTCCGTCATGGGGGCTTTGGGCGCTTCGGTTCCCTCTTTGGGTTTCACGGTCTGGTCTGCTTCTCCGGCGTCCTTGGTGCCTCTTCCGGGCGTGCCTTCGCGTTTTTCCTTCATTTCGGGCGTGGCTTGCTCGGACTTGTCGGGCTTGACGGTCTGGTCTGCTTCGCCGGCGGCTTTGGTGCCCTTGGTCGGCGTTTGGGCCATGACCTGGCTCGCTACAAACATGCAGCAAATAGCAAGAACGAGTGCGATCAGAATCCTGGACTTCCTCATGAACCCTCCTTATCGAACAACTAGGCCTTGCCTAACTTCAGCCGATCAGAAATGTGGTGCCTTGCAGTCAAGAAGATGGTTTGTGTGAAATGATATGCTCGATACAGGGGGAAATTCTAGTGATCTTGCAGGAAAACACAATGAAATTCTGAAGGGTGGAATCAAGAAGCTGCACCGGACCCGGGTCCGGCCGGGAAATCGCCTCTTTCCTGTAGCGGCGGGGAGGTGCGGGTGGTCTGCGACCGGCCCCGGAGAGGGTGAAACCCGGGGATCGGTCCCGGCGGCCGCGCGAAATAGAACTTCGTCCCCGGGACCGACGGCGGACGGTTCCGTTGGTGTCAGATGAAGCGCTTGTGGGTTTCTTTAAGATACTTCTCTTCCAGGAGCAGGGTGATCTTCTTGACGATGTTGCGCCGAATATCGAGCTCGACGGGGAGATTGGGGTCCTGGTGGGCTTCGTTGACCCGGGTTCCCACCACGAAGAAGATGACGTCGCTGTCCAACAGGATCGAAGCGAGGGTCGTGGCGGCGTTGGACCGCATGAGCTCGGGTTTTTGTCCGCGTTCCAGGATTTCGGAAACCTTGCTCAGGGTCAGGGTGCCTTCGGTGATGAGGTCGATTCCTTCCATTTCCGAAGAGGGGGGGATCTCGGGATCCAGGTTCTCGAGGTCCATTTTGATCTCCCGGTCCAGTTCCCGTCCGACGATGGAAGCGGTGGTCCCGCCGCAAATGACGATCCGTCCGGTGAAGGAACGCACCAGGTTGGCCAGTTCGGCGTCCTTGGATTCGGAAAACGGGGGACCCGTAAGGACCAAGAGGGTTCGTGGGTGTCGCAGGTACATGACCCCGCAGGAGATGTCGTCCTTGGGTTCATAGGCATCGATTTGTCGGGCGCGGAGGGCAATCTTCATGGCCAGTTGACGGGAGGAGATGCCGTCCTGCCAACTGATCCACTTGAGGGCCTGTTCGATGACCCGCCTTCGTCCCCAGCCGATAGGATAATCCGGCCTCCCCATGCCCGCCTGACTGACGCCGTCGGAGAAGAAAAGGACCCGGTCTCCTATGTGCAGGTCGAACTCGGAAAAAACCACCTCCCGGTCGTGCCACCTCTCGAGATGGATGGGGGTCTTGGGGACGGAGACGGGTTCTCCGTCCCTGAGCAGCACGTATTCCGGGTTGCCGTGCTCGATGATGCGGGCGTGCCCGATGCTGTTGACGTCCACGATGGTGAAGGTGGAATAGCTGATCATGCGCACTTTGCATACCGGAAGGGTGTCCATGATCACCTCGGCCGTCTCCCGCACATCGGCGTAATTCGAAATATACTTGATGGCCATGGTGGCCGTGAGGGTAGCCAGGACATTGGCCTTGACGCCGCTGCCCAGGCCGTCCGAGAGTACGGCGATGACCCGGTTCTCCTCCCGGATCTTCTGCATGAGGAAGACGTCTCCCGCCACGAATTGCTTGTTCTTGCAATACTGGTAATGGTCGATGTCCAGGAAGAAATCCCTCGTGGTCTTGATCATTCCAGCTCCGGCGTTGTCATGGAATGGATGATGGAGTTCAAAATCACCTCGGTTTCGGCGGCATTCTCACCCAACAGGTAAGCGATTTGTTGAACTGTGGCCAAGTTCTTCTTGATGACGTCCTGAGCTTTGTGAATCATGGCCTCTTTGTGAATCGTGGGCTTGGTGATGTCCTGGAAGATCCCGCAGGCCACCCGGTTTTTCTCAATGGAAAAGATGTCGATGTGGAAGACCGACTTCTTGTAGCGCAAGTCGCGGTTGAGGATGTCTTCTCCCTTTTCCAGGACGGTCTTGAAGAGGGAATAAAAGGGGGCGATCTCCCGCAGAGGCACTCCTTCCAGGCCGGGGGAGGCCTTGAAGGCCTTTTCCACGTCGGCTCCCAGGATCTTGGCGAAATTGAGATTGCATTCGATGATCTGGAGTTCCTCATCCACCAGCACGATGCCGCTGGGGGTCTTTTCCATGAGGGCATTGGTCTTCTTCTGGGCCAGCTTTCGCATGTAGGCCACGCACATGACCTTTTCGGCCTTGCCGTCGATGAGGGCCTTGGCAAGCTCACGGCAGTTGTCGTAGCCGCAGCCTCCGCAGTTGAGTTCGTCTTCCGGGCCGTACTTGTTGAGGGTCTGGAGGGTCTGGCGAATGATGCTGTCGCTGTATTCCTTCACGGGCACCGGGTCCGGTTGAAAGCCTTTCCAAACGGGGGCGGCTAGAGGGCGTGGGATCATGGACTGGGGATAGCTTGCGTAATGGATGACCTGGTAGCGCTTCCAGGCGGTGGCGTTGCGCTGATTGGCCTTGGGACCGTTGACGCACCCTCCTTCGCAGGCAAGCAGTTCCAGGAAGAGGGGGTGGGTGAGGCGCATCTCGCCGAGCCCCGCCAGGGCTTTGTGAATGTTGCGAATGCCGGAAAAGGACATGCATTCCGCTTCCATGACGCTGCACCCGGCCTTCACTCCCGCCACCATGCCGCCGTCGATGGGGTACAGGGCACCCTCCTGGGCCGAGGAGGGAACAAAGACGTCATCCTCTCCTCTCTCTGCCGTGTCGAAGGAAAAAGGCTCGCTCATGAACCATCGTCGGAGGTCCTCGAAGGTGAGGGCGACATCCAGCAGGTGGGGGTTCGCGTCCGCCTCTCCCTTTTTGGCGATGCATGGGCTGAAGAAGACGATCCCGATATCCGGGCCGTAGGTCTCCCGCAGCAATTGGCCGTGGGCCAGGACCGGGGAGACGATGGGAGACAGGCAGGCGGCATACTGGGGATAATATTTGCCCAAGAAGGTGACCACCACCGGACAGGCCGTGGATATGACCACTCGAGGCGTACGATCTTGAAGCAAAGCGGCAATGCTGCCCGAAACCCTTTCGGCCCCCAGGGCGGTTTCGGAGACGCCGTAAAACCCCAGACGCTTCAGGGCCCGAATGATCGCGTGGGCCGGAACGTCCGGGAACTCACTGATGAAGGACGGAGCCAGGGAGGCAAAGACCTTTTTCTTCTCTTTGAGAAGGGTCTGGGCCCGTTGCAGGTCGTCGCGCACATGCTTGGCTCCGTTGGGACAGATCTCCACACAGTGGCCGCACAGAATGCATAACTGGGGGATGACCGCCGCGCAGGCGTTTTCGACCTTGATGGCCTTGACGGGGCACTCGCGAATGCACTTGAAGCAGTCCTGGCATTCGGTCCTCTCCGTATAGATGATGGGAGCGGGCAGAAGGGTCATTCCTCTCTACTCCTGGATCTTCAGGTGTTGGTCGAGCAACGCAAGGATCGTCGCGGAATCCACGCAGTTGAAGACCTGGCCGTCAACGGTCAGATTGGGTCCGTCCTTGCACAACCCTTCGCATAGATGTCCTTTCATGACCACCTTGCCGCAAAGACCATGGCGCTCGATGTATTCCTTGATGAGTTTGATGTTGCGCTTGTTGCCTCTGGAAAAGCATGAACTGCCCATACAGATGGCCAGTTCCAGGGGTTGTTTCGTGCCGCTCATGGTTGTTCTCCAAATTGTTCAACACCCATAAGGATCTTGCTCCCGGGGACCCTCAGGCATCCTGGAGACCGCTTCCCCGGGCCTTTGCCGACGGTACGTCCCATGGACCGTATGCGGTCCCGGATCTCACCTGCATCGAACGAGGTCCGACCGGTCCCTGCCTTCTTGGGGTAGATTTCGTACCTGCTGCGGTATGGATGGGGGGTGAGGTTCGGCATGACGACGTTGGCGCCCCGCTCGAGGCCCAGTTCGTACCCGCGCTCGGGATTCAGGGTCGCCAGGGCGGTCGTGCTGGGAATGTTCGCCTCGGGGCAAAAAATCCTGGACAATGCAATTACCTTGGTCACCATGAGCTCCGTCGCGGGGACCTGTTCCCCGTCGGTCCTCGAGAATCGCCGGGGAGAGGTGCCCAGAGGCGTTGCCGGGTGAGGCAGAAACGGACCCACCCCGATCATATCCAGATCCAACGACCGGAACAACAGGATATCCTCCACCAGGCTGCGGTAACTCTGACCGGGGATTCCGATCATGACGCCGCTGCCGATTTCATACCCCAGCCCTCGAAGGGACCGGAGAATGGATAGGCGGTCCGAGGGGATCGAGGAAAGGGAAGGGTGGATTCGTCGGTACAGGGCGGCATCGGACGTCTCGAATCGCAGGAAGTAACGGTCGGCTCCGGCTTCCCTCCACAACGCCAGTTCGCCGTAGGACCGTTCTCCCAGGCTCAAGGTCACGGCCAGGGAGCTTTCCTTCTTGAGTTCCCGGATTACCGAGGCCACCCAGTCTGCGGAACATCCCGGGTCTTCGCCTCCTTGCAACACCACCGTGCCGAATTGCAGCCTCTGCGCATGGCGGGCGCTCTCGAGGATCTCCCGGCGGCTCATCCGGTAGCGCTCGATGAGGGAGTTGTCCGCGCGCAACCCGCAGTAGAGGCAACGCCGCCTGCAGAAGCTCGAGATCTCGATCAATCCCCGCAGGTGGACCTCGTCTCCCACGGTCCGCCTGCGGACGGTGTTCGCCCATTCCCAGAGGGATTCGATCTTGTCCGGGTCTTCCTCCCGGAGCCATCCGAGCAGTCCGTCGCCGTCCATGGGCTTCATCGCGGTTCCTTGAGGTCCCGATAGGTCTCCAGTGCGGCCGGAAAAGGCTCCAGCGCCCGCTCCAGGATCCCCAGACTGTAGGCGATCACGACCCCGTAATTGGTGATGGGAACCCCGGCCTGTCGGCAACGAAGGATCCGGCCGAGCATCTCCCTGCGATTCCACATGCAGGCCCCGCAATGAATCACCAGCCGGTAGGGAGAAAGATCTTCGGGGAAGTCGTGTCCCTGAACGTGCCGGAACTTCAGCCGGGAGCCCACATGTCGGGTGAGCCACTGGGGGATTTTGATCCGCCCGATGTCCTCCCCGATGGGATGATGACTGCAGGCCTCGGCAACGAGGACCTGGTCCCCGTTCCTGAGTTCTTCCACAGCCATGGCTCCCCGGACCTGGGTGATGAGGTCCCCCTTGAATCGAGCGAAAAGAATCGAGAAGCTGGTCAAAGGGATCCCCGGAGGCACCACGGCGGCCACCTCTCGGAAAGCCTGGGAGTCGGTGATCACCAGTCGCGGCGGGTTCCTCAGCTGTTGAAGGGCCTTTCGCAGTTCCCGATCCTTCACCATCATGCAGTAGGCATCGCTGTCCAGCAGGTCTCGAATGGTCTGGACCTGGGGCAAAATGAGCCGTCCCTTGGGGGCTTCCTTGTCAATGGGAACCACCAGGACCGCGAGTTCTCCCGCTCCCACCAGGTCGCCCGCAATGGCGGGGTTGTCGATGAGCTCGGCCGGGGCCTGGTCCAAGAGAGCCCGGCGCAGCGCCCCCAGCCCCTCTCCGGTCAACGCGCTCACCCGCACCACGGGAATATCGGGCGGCAAGGAGGCTGAAAGGGAGTTCGAGTTCCCCGGACTGAGGTCGCACTTATTGACGACGATTACCCCGGGGATCTTCCGGGATTGCAATTCTTGCACCACGAGCTCTTCGAAGGTTGTCCAGGTGCCCGCTTCGGTCACGAGGACTCCCAGGTCGGTCCGGTCGAAGACCTGGCGCGTCTTGCGGGTGCGCAGGTCCCCCAGGGCCCCCTCGTCGTCCAGGCCCGCCGTGTCGATGAAGAGCACCGGCCCCAGGGGGAGCAGTTCCATGGGCTTTTCCACCGGGTCGGTGGTGGTGCCCGCCACCTCCGATACGATGGCGACCTGCTGGCGTGTGATCGCATTGAGCAGGCTCGATTTGCCCACGTTGCGCCGCCCGAACAACCCGATGTGGATGCGCATGCTCTTGGGTGTCTTCTGCATGAAATCCCCGTCCTGCGGTTCTTGTTCGCCGGATGCCCTCGGCATTTGGCCGTCGGCAAGGAGGGATGGGTTCAAGGTCCCATCCGGGTTTTGCGGTGGGGCCCCCGAAACGGCACACGCCCTCGGGGGCGGATGAACCCTTCGAACCGTGTCGAGAGAATCCGGCGGGATCCGCGCCGTCAAATGTAGACGTCCCGATGGCCCTTGCGAACCCGATCCAGCATTTTTGCGGCCGTTTTCCCGTGCCGGTCGTCCATGCGGTCCAGATGGGTCCGGATGAGCTTCTCGCCTGCGGCCAGGGTTTCCGGGGAGGCATAGTCCAGCAGGTACTCGAGAAACGTCGACAGGGCGTTGGGATCGCACCGGTGCTTGATGTCCCCGGGCTTGGCCAGCTCCATGAAATCCGCCCCCGTTCGCCCCAGGCGATAACAGGCGGTGCAGAAGGAAGGAATGTAGCCCATGGCGGACAGGTCGGCAACGACCTCGTCCAAGGAACGATGGTCCCCCAACTGGAACTGGGCGTCCTCCTCATGAATCCCGTCGGAATATCCCCCGGGGTTGGTGCGGCTCCCGGCGGAGATTTGGGAGACTCCCAGGGCGAAGGTGTTTCTCCGGATTTCCGGCGTCTCCCGCGTGGACATGATCATGCCCGTGTAGGGCACTGCCAGGCGGAGAATGGCCACGAGCTTTTCGAAATCCCGGTCGCTCACGGGATGCGGGGGATTGTCGGCGATTTCGGAACCCGCGGCGGGCTCCATGCGGGGAACACTGATGGTATGGCACCCCACCCCGAACGTGCGCTCCAGGTGTTGAATGTGCTGCAGGAGGGCCAGGACCTCGAAGCGCCAGTCGTAAAGCCCGAAGAGCACCCCCATTCCCACGTCGTCGATTCCGGCTTCCATGGCGCGGTCAAAGGCCGTGATGCGCCATTCGTACTCCCGCTTGCGCCCCTTCGGGTGCATCCGTGCGTAGGTTTCCCGGTGATAGGTTTCCTGGAACAGCTGATAGGTCCCGATTCCCGCGGCCTTGAGCTCCCGGAACTCTTCGAGGGTGCAGGGGGCCAGGTTCACGTTGACCCTGCGGATCTCTCCCCGGTGAACCCGGGTCTTGTAGACCGTGGCAATGGAGTTGAGAATGTAGGAAAACCCCTCGGCAGGATAGCCTTCCCCCGCCACGAGCAGGAGTCGCTTGTGGCCCTGCCCCACCAGGATTTCCACTTCCCGGGCGATTTCTTCCTGGGAGAGGGCTCGGCGGCGGATGTCCCGATTGCCGGCCCGGAAGGCGCAATAGAGGCATTCGTTATGACAGTAGTTGGAAATGTAAAGGGGAGCAAACAAAACGATGCGGGGGCCGTAGACGGCTTCCTAGACGGATCTTGCCGTGGAGAAGAGCTCCCCGATCAGCTCGGGGTCCCGGACGGACATCAGGGCGGCCACTTCCTCGGGGTCGAGCCCTTTCAGTTCCGTTGCCCGGGCAAGAATCTCGCGAACCCGCACGGGATCGTCCCCGGGATGCGGCCCCTCGAGAGCGGCCGCAACGGTAGATTCATTCACGAAAGAGCTGCTTGTGTTCGATCGAACCATAACCTTCACCCGAGCGGTCACACGTCAATTGTGACAGCGATCGCAAGCAAGAACTGAAGAACCACCGGGACGGGGAACCGAGTCAATCGCTGTGATTTTATTCCCTTTGACAATTCTTTCAAGACGTTCCTGCGGAAAAAGCGGTGTCGCATTCGCTCCCCATGCCCCATGAAATTCTCGAAAAGGTATGGTAGGTATAGGGGTGCGCACGCGGGCCTTGTCGGTGCCGTCCAACAACCCCGGGGGACGATTGCTTCCATGAAGACGATGCAAAGTGGGCTCATCCGTTGGCGGACGATCTTGAGGTCGGCAGGATTCGCCCTTCTGCTCACCGGGATCGCTCCCCTCTTTTCCGGTCCCGCCTGGGCCATCCAGTCCCATCCCGCCCCCGAGGGGCTTTATGCCCATCAGCTGGCTCATTTTCTCTTCATCGTGGCCATGGCCCTTCTTTCCTACTGGCTGCAGGTGAATCACTTCACGGTCCAAAGAGGTTGGCGCCTCATTCAGGTCTCCTGCCTCCTGTTTCTTGTCTGGAACGGGGTGGCGATCCTGGGCCATTGGTCGGAGGAAATGCTTCCTGCCGGGGTTCTGTTGGGGAATTCCGACTGGGGCCAACGGATCCTCTTCCAGGGAAACCCCGCGGCCTACCTCTACTTTGTCCTCAAGATGGACCACCTGGTTTGTGTGCCCGCCATGGCTTGCCTGCTCCTGGGAATTCGCAGCCTCTACCGGGAGGCCCTCAAAGAGCGGGGACCCTCCCATGGTTGATTCCTGGTCCATGGCCCCCGTCTGGTTTACCGACGTGGGGGGGTCGGCCCTCATGATCCTTTTGTCCCTGGGAGCCGTGGTGTATGCCGTTCGCCTGGTCAGGGTGCAGCCTTCCAATGTCCTTTGGACCTATCTCCTCTGGCTCACCGCGGCCCTCTGCGGTTTTGCCCTGTCCCGGGGAGTGGGGCACATCGCCAAGAGACTCCTATTGCTCATGGAGATGCCGGATATCTGGGCGGTATTGAAGCCCTACAGCGGCTCCTTCAATACCCTCGCCTTCGCGGTGGTGGCCGCCATTACGTTCTTTTTCCAGCGGGTGCACCGGATCCACACGGAGATCCTTCGGGACCAGGAGGCCCTGGAACGGGCTTCAGCCGAAGTGATGCGCCTCAACCTCGGCCTGGAATCCCTGGTCGAGCAGCGGACTCACGAACTGAGCCGATCCGAGAGGAGATATCGCCGCATTTTTGAAGGTTCCATGGACATGATTTTCGTCCTGGACGCAGAGGCCCGCTTCGTGGACATCAACGGCGCAGGGGTCGAAGCCCTGGGGTATTCGTCTCCCGAAGAAGTGGTGGGAAAGGTTTCCTTCGAACAGGTCTTTGCCTGCCGTGCCCAGTACGGGGAACTCATGGGCGATCTTTCGTCCCGGGGGTACGTCCAGGCCCGGGAGTGCACCCTGGTTGCCCGGGACGGCTCCGAACGGTTCATCCTTCTCAGCGCCACCGTGCGGAAGGACGACCGGGGCCGTGTCCAGAGCTTCGAGGGCATCGCCAAGGACGTGACCGCCCGGGTCCACATGCAGCGGCAGCTCCAGCAGGCAGACAAGCTGGCTTCCCTGGGACAGATTTCCACGGGAATCGCCCATGAAATCAACAACCCCCTGGGAATCATGTTGGGCTACACCCAGCTGCTCCTTCGAGACATGCAGCAGGGGAGCCAGCTCCACGACGATCTCAAGACCATCGAAAAACACGCCCGCAACTGCAAGGTTGTGGTGGAAGATCTGCTCAAGTTCGCCCGGGGCACCCGAACCCGCCGCACATCGGTCAATGTCGGCCAGTGCCTGCGCGAGGTGTTGTCGCTGCTGGCACACCAGTTCGAACTGGACAACATCCGGATTCAAACGGAGATCCGGGAGGATTTGCCGGAGCTCCGAGCCGATGGGGAGAAGCTCAAACAGGTCTTCATGAACCTCCTTATGAACGCCAAGCAGGCCATTTCCCAATCGGGCACCATCACCGTCCGGACCCGGCCGGACCCGCGGGAGGACGCCCTCCTGGTTTCCATTTCCGATGACGGTTGCGGCATTTCTCCCGAGAACCTGTTCAAGATCTTCGACCCGTTCTTCACCACCAAACCCGTGGGGGAAGGGACCGGCCTGGGACTTTCGGTGAGCTACGGAATCATTCAGGACCACCAGGGGCGTATCGACGTCTCGAGTCGCCCCGGCAGGGGAAGCACCTTCACCGTGGTCCTCCCGGTGAGCCCCCCCGCGAACGAATCCCCCGGCTCCTCTCCCGTGGAAAGAAGACAACCATGAAGGACCCCTCCATGTCCCTGCCTTCTTCGGCAACGCCGCCCGGGCCCCCGGACCCCGATTCCGACCGGGACGACCCGAAGCCCGTATCCAGGCTCCTCATCGTCGACGACGAGGAAGACATGCTCCGGCTGCTCAAGCGCAGTCTTCCGCCGGACCTGGCCTGCGAGGTGGAAACGGCCTCCAATGCCCTCCGTGCCTTCGAAGTGCTCGAGGCCGCACCCTTCGATGTCGTCCTGGCCGACATACGCATGCCCGGCATGGACGGCATGGAATTCCTGGAGCGCCTTCAAAAAGAGCACGGCGAAATCACCGTCGTGATGATGACCGCCTACGGAACCATCGATCTTGCCGTTCAGGCCATCAAGAGCGGGGCCTATGATTTCATCACCAAGCCTTTCGAACATGAAAAGCTGGTTCACCTGCTGGAAAGGGCCTTGGAACGAAGCCGGCTGGTTCACGAAAACCTGCGCCTCCAAAGACGGCTTCGGGATCACGAGAGCTTCCAGGAGATCATCGGTGCCGGGTCCCGGATGCAGAAGGTCTTCGAAATGGTTCGCCTGGTCAGCAAAACGGACGTCACGGTGCTCATCACGGGGGAGTCGGGTACCGGAAAAGACATGGCGGCCCGAGCGATTCACCGGCTGAGCCATCGGAGCGCCGGGGCGTTTGTGACCATCAACTGCCCCAACCTTCCCGAGAATATCCTCGAGAGCGAACTCTTCGGATACCGGAAAGGCGCCTTCACTCATGCCACCCAGGACAAGAAGGGTCTTTTTCTCGAGGCCCAGGGAGGCACGATTCACCTGGACGAAATCGGGGACATTTCCCTCACCCTCCAGAGCAAGCTCCTGCGAGTCCTCCAGGAAAAAGAA
>JARKQW010000167.1 GCA_029974695.1 Syntrophobacteraceae bacterium
TGGGGGGAAGGGAGGGGAAAAACCGCGAAAGATGGGGGTTGGACGGGGGGATTTCCCGCCCAGGAGCCCTGGGGGGAATGGGGTGGTGTGAAACCGCTGCCGTCGTTCGGGCGAAATCCGGAACCCACGGGGCTTTTCGGCCCCCGGCCGCCTCCGGGGGGACGCCAATCAAACAACCTTGGGGGGATGCCGGGGGAGGAGAGGCCTTCCTCCGCCCCCGGCCATGGCATGAGCTCTAGCCCTGGAGGGCCGCCTGACGATTCTTGATGAGGTCTTCCACCACGGCGGCTTCTGCCAGGGTGGTGGTGTCCCCCAGGTCGGAGATTTCATTGGCGGCGATCTTGCGTAGGATTCGCCGCATGATTTTCCCCGACCGGGTCTTGGGCAAGCCGGGCGCCCATTGGATATAGTCGGGCGACGCGATGGGTCCGATTTCCTTCCTCACCCACTGGATGAGCTCCTTTCGCAGTTGTTCGGAAGGCTGCAGGCCGGCCACGAGGGTCACGTAGGCGTAAATTCCCTGGCCCTTGATATCGTGGGGATATCCGACTACCGCCGCTTCGGCCACGGTGGGGTGAGCCACCAGGGCGCTTTCGACTTCGGCCGTGCCCAATCGATGACCCGACACATTGATGACGTCGTCCACGCGTCCCGTGATCCAGTAGTAACCGTCCGAGTCTCGGCGGGCGCCGTCCCCGGTGAAGTAAACCCCCTTGTAGGCGCCAAAATAGGTCTGTTTGAACCGGTCGTGGTCGCCGTAGACCGTGCGCAGCATTCCCGGCCACGAATCGGTGATGACCAGGTACCCCTGGGCGGGGCCCTCGAGGACATGGCCGTCGGGATCGATGATGGCCGGTTTCACGCCGAAGTAGGGCAGGGTTGCGGAACCGGGCTTGAGGGCCGTGGCGCCGGGAAGGGGAGTGATGAGAATTCCCCCCGTCTCCGTCTGCCACCAGGTATCCACGATGGGACAACGGCCGTCTCCCACCACGTTGAAATACCAGAGCCATGCTTCCGGGTTGATGGGTTCTCCCACGCTTCCCAGGAGGCGCAAGGACTTGCGGGAGGTCTTCTTGACGGGCCCTTCCCCTTGTCGCATGAGTGCTCGAATGGCCGTCGGAGCGGTATAGAGGGTGTTGATCCCGTGTTTGTCCACGACGTTCCAAAACCGGGACCAATCGGGGTAGTTGGGCACTCCCTCGTACATCACCGTGGTTGCGCCGTTGGCCAGGGGACCGTACACAATGTAGCTGTGACCCGTCACCCACCCGATGTCGGCGGTGCACCAGTAGATGTCCCCGTCGTGATAGTCGAAGACATACTGGTGGGTCATGGAGGCATAAAGCAGGTAGCCTCCCGTGGTGTGAAGCACTCCCTTGGGCTTTCCCGTAGACCCGGAAGTATAGAGGATGAAGAGAGGGTCCTCGGCATCCATTTCTTCGGGGGGGCAATCCGCGGAGGCTTCCTCCATGAGCTTGCCCCACTCGAGGTCGCGCCCCGGGGTCCAGGGAACCCGTCCGCCGGTGTGCTTCACCACGATCACCTTCTCCACCGTGGGACACTTGGCCACGGCCTCGTCGGTATTGGCCTTCAAAGGAATGGGCTTGCCGCCGCGCAACCCCTCGTCCGCCGTGATCACCACCCTGCCCCGGCAATCCTGGATCCGTCCCGCCAGGGAATCGGGTGAGAACCCCCCGAAGACGATGGAATGAATGACGCCGATCCGGGTGCAGGCCAGCATGGCCACGGCCAGCTCGGGAATCATCGGAAGATAGATCGTGGCCCGATCCCCCCGGCGCAGCCCCAGGGATTTTAGGACGTTGGCGAATTTGCAGACCTCGCGATGCAGCTCTCGATACGTAATGGTCTTGCTCACCGCCGGGTCGTCGGCTTCCCAGATGATGGCCGTCTGGTCCCCACGCCGGGCCAGGTGGCGATCCAGGCAGTTGTAGCTGACGTTCAACTTGCCGTCGACGAACCACTTGATTTCAACTCCATCGTCGAAGGAACCGGCTTTCACCACGGACCACGGCTGGAACCAATCGAGGCGCTTGGCCTGCTCTCCCCAAAACCGCTCGGGATGATCCACCGACTCCTTGTACATCTGCAGGTACTTTTCATTGTCTATCCAGGCCGATTTCGTCCAGGATTCGGGAACGGGAAACAATTGATCTGCCACAGTCTGCTCCTTCAAGGTTAAATGGGATGGTTACACCGCGACTGCCGACGCAACATTGGGCCCGGGGCCGTGGGAAGGGCGAGGAACGACAGGCAGAAGCAGGCTGCCCAACAGCTGCCAATCTGAGCAACGCGGGATTCAAATTGGCTCGTAACGGGAGATGTCGCAGGCGGTGGACGGGGAATCGCGAACAATCCACGGGCGGGCATTTCTTCATGAAATGACGAGCTTTGTCAAGGGCATAATTGTCGGTTTCCGAAAAATTTCGGCCGGGGCGAAACCCCTTTCCCGGCAGGAATTCCGAGGGCGGCCTGCCGGGCAGGTAGTCGAGACGGGCCCCGTTCCCGGGAGTTTCCGGGAATCAGAAGCCCGTGCCGAGTGGAAAGCGCCGTGTGGAAAACGCCGTGTGGAAAACGAAGGGTTCGTTCCCCGGCCCGACGACCGTCGATCCGGGAAGCAGCCTACTTGGATGCGGATTTCGGTTTCTCCGTCAGGCAACCCGGGTCCTCCGTGGGTGCGCCCAATCGAGAAAGAGCAAGGGCTGCCGGGTTTCGCACCCGGACCGCGCCTCGGCGGGAGGGCGTGTGGGTGACGGAAGTCCCTCTTTTCCCAAGCGGGGGCGAGGGAGCTTTCGTGAGTTTTCCAATCCACCACAACATCGGCACAAGGAGGCTCCCGGCATTTCGGGAGGCCCGAATGGGTGGAAGTCCAATTTCGTTCAAGGGAGGAAGCCTCAAATGGGAGCATCCGGAGGCGTGAGCGGGCCCAACCATGGGGAAGATGTGCCGCAGGAGAACCGGGGAGGCTGCGGCGAATGTGCCGAAAAGATCCGGGAAGCTTTTTGGATGGCGGGTGCGGACCTGGCCCGGATGCTTTATGTCAGCCCCGCGTACGAAGAAATCTGGGGGCGTTCTCGGGAGAGCTTGTATTCGAATCCTCATTGCCGGACCGAGGCGATCCATGCGGCCGACCGGGAGAAAGTCCACAAAGCGGTGGCTTCCCGGATGACCCCGGGGGTTCAATGTCGAGTATCGGGTAGTGCGCCCCGACGGATCGATCCGCTGGGTGCTTGACCGGGGATTCCCCATCCGGGATTCGTCGGGCGGCGTTTCCGCATTGCCGGAATCGTCGAGGACATCACGGAACGAAAGCTTGCCCAAGAAGAGTTGGCTCGCTATCGAGACCGCCTCGAAGACCTGGTGGAAGAACGGACCGCGGCCCTGGCTCGAGTGAACGAACAACTGCAGCGTGAAATCGAGGAACGCAGGAAAGCGGAGGAGGCCCTGCGCGAATCGCGGCAAATGCTCGAGTCGGTTCTGGATACCATTCCCGTGAGGCTGTTCCGGAAAGACCCGGATTCGATCTTCGCGGGATCGATTGGGCCAAACCGGACCGGGCGCCGGAGATCAAGGCGGATCGGATGTGCATTCTGCGGGCTTTCCGGAATTTCATGGACAACTCCTTGAAGTACGGGGGGGAGCACCTCAGCAGGATCCGGACCGGGCACGAAGAGGTGGAAGATTTCCATGTCTTTTCATTTAGCGACGATGGGAAGGGGCTCAGAGAGGAGGAATCCAGGAGAATCTTTGGGGCATTTGAGCGAAACGAGACGTCTCTGGGAGTCGAGGGGTCGGGTCTGGGGCTCTCCATCGTTCAGGAAATCGCCGAACGACACGGCGGAAAAGTATGGGTGGAACCGGGAAACACAGAGGGGATCACCTTCTACCTTTCCATCTCGAAGAACCTGGAATAGGAAAGGGCGCATCGCTCGGGCGGTCGGCCCTGCCGGTGAGGCTGCAGGGACTTGCGGGCTCACCGGGTTCCGGAGGCGGGGCGGGGTCTGGAAAACCGGGTTCCTTCCATTCGCGCCACCACGGCGGTGGCCAGGCAGTTGCCGATGACGTTGGTGGCCGAGCGGGCCATGTCCATGACGGCGTCCACGCCCAGGATCAAGGCCACGGCGGACATGGGGATGGAAAAGGAGGCAAGGGTGCCGGTGAGCACCACCAGGGAAGCACGGGGGATGCCTGCGGCCCCTTTACTGGCGAAGATCAGGGAGAACCCCATCATGACCTGCTGTTGGAAGGTCAGCTCGATTCCTGCCGCCTGGGCGGCAAACAGGGCGGCCAGGGAGAGGAAGAGGGTCGTTCCGTCCAGGTTGAAGCTGTAACCGGTTGGGATCACGAAGGAAACGATGCGCCGGGACACTCCCGGCTCCTCCATGGCCTGCATTGCCCGGGGGAGCGCCGCTTCGGAGCTGCTCGTCGAGAAGGCGATGACCGCCGGGCCCTTCACGGCCTCAAAAAAAGGCGTACGGGGATTTTGTACAAAAGAAGGATGGGAAGCAGCACCAGCGCCATGAAAAGGAAGATGGCAAGATAGCAGCAAAAGATCAGCATTCCCAGCTTCCACAGGACGGCCGTTCCCTTACTGCCCACGATGACGGCGATGGCTGCGCCGACCCCGACGGGAGCGAATTTCATGATGATGGCCGTATACTTGAACATCGCCTCGGACAGGGCGTCGCAGAATTTCAGCAACGTCGCTTTCTTCCGTGGATCGACCCTGTAAAGCCCCGCGGCGAAAAGGACGGCAAAGACCACCACTTCCAGCAGATCGCCCCGGGCGGCCGCGTCCGCGACGTTTTCGGGGAAGATGTTGACGACCACTTCGGTGGCGGTCATGAGGCGGCCAGGCTCGGGAATCAGGTCCTGCAAGGGTTCGAGCCGGATGCCCACCCCCGGCTTCAGCAGGTTGCCCATAACAAGCCCGATGAGCAGGGCGAAGGTGGTCACCACTTCAAAATAGAGGAGCGTTTTGATCCCCATCTTTCCCACCGACTTCAGGTCGCTGTGACCGGCGATGCCCACCACCAGGGTGGCAAAGACGAGGGGAACGACCAGTGACTTGACCAGTCGAATGAAAATGGTGCTCAGGGGTTCAAGGTAGCCGGCAGCCTGGGGAAAGAATCCTCCGACGAGCAATCCCGCCAGCATGCTGAGGAAAATGGCGTTGGCGGGCGAAAGACGCAACGGTGATTTCGACATGAGCGGGTCTCCGGAATATGCCGGGATCCTGAGACGGCAAGGGTGGTCCGCCACCGCCAGGACCCGGACTCGAAAGGGTTGCTGGACCTATTGGTACGATCCGAAGCGGCAAGAAGTCAAGGGAATCCGGCCGGTAGCCCCCGCTCCCCCTCGCCGGGGATTTCCCCGTTGCAGATCCTCCACCCGTTTGGCATGATGACTCGGATGCCGAAGCCGACCGCTCCTTTGGGGAGCGTCTTCTGTGGAAAACGCTCATCCCGCGACCCGCCTCCTCGGGACGCTCTGTAAGAAGACTTGGGGGATATGAAACGCAAAAAGAGGCGTCTTGCCCATCTTGTCGCGGTGTTTTTCTTCCTGGTTCCGCCTTGCCTCCCCCCTCTTTTCTCGAGAGCTGCGGCGGCTGCGAACGACGGAAATATCCCCGGCGGCCCTCCCTGCGCCGAAAGAAATCCCGGGGAAGTCGCACCGTCGGCAGGGACGGAATCTTCTCCCCGAGGATCCTTCGTTTCCGCCGACTCGATCTCGACCCCGGCGGTGGCCGTCTATCCGGCGGGCGCCTTGCGGGTGTTCCACCGTCCGGGGTGTGAGCATCACAGCTGCACCAATTGCACGGCGGCGTACCTCAGCCGGGAGGATGCGGTGAAGGCGGGCTACAAGCCCTGCGGGATCTGCAAGCCCTAACCCGGCGGGCACGGCGCTCATGATAAAGCTACTTCCCGGGATTTCTCCCTTTCTCGACCCGTCTCAGCGGGTTGAAACCCTCCCGACTCCTCAGTCCACCCGCGACGGATCGATGGGTCCGAATTTCCAGGGAGGTGCGCCCCCGATGCGAAGGCTGGGGCCCCCGGGGGGAGCGCAGCAAATTCGGCCGCATCCAGGGTGAACACCCTTCCTCCAATCGACCGCGGCGGTACGCTGGGTCGGGTGTTCGTTGACACCGGCCCGTCCGTGCTCATAATTGGAAAGTCCCGAAGGCGGATTCGAGGCAACGACCAGGGCAACAGTCCACGCGGCGGCAACTCGTCCGAAGGCGTTCCTGGTGGTCCCTCCTCGTGGGTGCTTTTCTTCGAATCAAGTTCCCGGTGCTCGGCCGTCAACGATCGGCCGGAAAGATGATGCCCCCTTCGGCCAACAGGGCGGCCGCCAGTTTCAGCGCCTCCATGGCATACGGAATATCCTGGTAGACCATCTTGTCCCTTCTGGTGTGATAATAGTCGTATCGGTCCCAGTCCGTTTCGATGAGCAAGGCCCCCGCCATTCCGCGGTCCAGGAAGGGTTCATGGTCGCTCCCGTAGTAATCGTAGGTGGTCTCGACGGCCAGGTCCGTGTAGGTGCGCCCGAGTCGAGCCAGTCTTGCGACCATGGCTTTTTGAGCGGTCGTGCCGTTGGATCCTTCGACGATGATCCCGTAGTTCCTCTTGTAGTAGGAAATCATGTCCAGTACGACGAAGGCTTTGAGCTTCTCGTCCAGCCCGGAATTGAGCAGCCGTCGAACGTACTTCCTGCTGCCAAGCTGATTATATTCCTCCCCGCTGAACGCCACAAAGATGAGGGACGCCTCCGTTTCCACCCGGGAAAACAGGCGTGCCAATTCCATCACGCCCGCCGTGCCGCTCGCGTTGTCGTTGGCCCCCGGCGCCATTCTGCAAGGCATTCCGCTGGTCGAGTCGTAATGGGCCCCCACCAGGTAATACTCGTTCGGGCGCAGGGATCCTCTCTTGATTCCGATGACGTTGTAGCCTCCCACCTTTTGGCACGTGCGCCCGCAGACGTTCTTGAAGGCCATCACCTCGGTCTCGAGCCCCAGTTCCAGGAAGAGTCGTTTGATCTTGTTCTTTGCATCGAGCTCTCCGTCGGAGCAGGCGTACCGAGTGGGCTGATCCTCGGCCAGGGCGGACAGGCACTGCTCGTAGTGGGCCGAATCCAGCATCCTCAAAAGTCGCTCCACTTTGGGATTGGGCTCGAGTCTTTGGACCTTCGACCGTTCCAGGACCACGACGCTGCCGGTGACGGGCCGCAAGGATACGCGCTTCACTCGGGTGAGACCGGCGGGGTCTTTCACCACGGCCAACTGGAAGCCGCCGTGGGAATAGAGGGAATCATATCCCTTTCTCCGGACCATGGGCCTGAGATCCCGAACCAGGTACAGCTGATCGGGCGACACATCCCGGGCCACCAAACGACCTTCGGGGAAAGACAGGGAATCCTCGTGGATCACGACGCACTCATCCCCGAAGGTGAGAGTGATTTCTACTCCGCGGGATTCTTCCCGGACGGTCCGGTCGGCCCACACGTCCTCCTTCACAAGAGATACCGACACGGGAGGTGGCGGGGAAGCATGGGCCGCACTGCCGAGGCAGAACGGGAAGAGGAACAACAGGCAGGACACGAAGCATCGTCTCATCTGCGTCTCTCCTGGGTTCGGATTGCGGCTGAGGGTGAAAGCCGGTCCAGGAAGGTCGGGCGCCGTTCTCGAAGTCCGGGATCGGACGGATGGGGCAGGTCCCCGCCCGGTATCCACGGTCTCTGGATCGGTCTCCAGCGAAAACCTCGGTTCTCGAAGATTGCCCGGTCCGGCCTGGGACCCTGGGCGAACGGACCTTCCCTCAATCCCGACCCCGGGGTGGAACCTGGAAGGATGCGAAGGGTACGGCCGTGAGGCTATGATGAACCCGGCTGCATGTCAACGAGAACTGCGACCCTTCGTCGGGTGTTGAATTCTTCTCCAGGACCCATGAAACGGAGGGGCCGGGGTCCTCCCGTTCGCCCGTCGGGCAGGCCTTGAGAAGACAAAGAAGGATGAGGTACAATGCACGTCGTTTGCCTCGCAGAATTCAACCAAACAGCACGTGGGAGGGAAAGAGCAATGCCGTATGGTGCACATGTCAGCAAGCTCGAGTATGTAACCGTTGGGGGAGACCTCAAGATTGCCGTCCACCCCAAAGTAATGGAAATGTTTCATCTCTCGCCGAATCAAGACATCGACATGGAAACCGCGCAGAAGGTCCTGTCGGAAACCGAACGGCTCTCCGGCTTTACGCGGGCGGATCGATGAACCTGGGAACCCTTGCCAAGCAGCTCCTGGTTGTGGGCCTGGGCGTCCTCAGCGTCCTGGTGGGGTTGTTGTTCTACCGCGCCCCGGACATCCGGGCTCCGGACCATGCCAAGGTCTGGATCCACGATGAGACCCGGGTCTACACGTCGCCTCCCTGCTTCGATGCCCTGTTGCCCAAATTAAAAGAGGGGCACTCATACCGGGAGGGGACCCTGGAAGAGGCCAGGAAGCTGGGCTATGCGCCGGATAAGAAATGCCAAGAGCGAAGTGGTTTTGTTCAGAAAAACAGGATGGCCGTCGAATTTCTCCTGGCCCGGTTCGGACTCCTCGAACCCCTTCCCAGCCGCTGGATGCCGGACGGCAATTGGAATTGGTAGGATAAAGCAGCAAAGGCACCATGCACCTCGATGCAGGGTGCCTTAGCAGGTTCCCTTCCGTCGGGTGGATTCGTGAGCCCGGCTCGGGGCACCATCTCGTCACGGATCCAGTCGTCCTTGGGCTGGGCAATGTTCGAATCGAAATGCCCGGCAGTCTCGACGGTCGGACCGACCTATCGTCCCGATCCGCACAGGCGCCGCCGGCATGAGTATCCAATCCCGGCGCCATCCTCACGGTCGGCACCAGCGTTTTTATTGCGGTCATCCTGCACTCCTGTCGTCAAAGGTCCCGAACCTCCGCGGAGTATCTGCTCCGAACTTGGCGATCCCGAGAACACCAGCCCGTCGGGGTCGCGGGGGCGAGCACCCGGAGGGACGGACGCTTCTGCCGGATTCCCGCAACAAGTTGGGCCTCCGTTCGACTCTGCTCTTATTCTGCATTCGACCCGGTTGGAGCTCGTCAGTTTTCCGTTGCATGAGGCTTCCATGTCGTCTTATTATGCACCGATTTAAGTGGTTCTCCGGAAATTTGAAGTCGTTGCGAACACTCGGAGCACGATTCGTTGGTGCAGTCAGGCAATCCCCCTACTTTTGTGCGACCCATCCGAATCCATTCAAAGGGACCATCAGGAGGCACACGTGACCACGACCAAAGCCACGAACATCACATGGCACCACAGCCAAGTAGCCAGAAAGGATCGAGAGGAGATTCTGCAGCAGAGAGGGTGCACCATCTGGCTTACGGGCCTTCCATCCTCGGGAAAGAGCACAACGGCCTATGCCCTCGAGCACCAACTGATTCAACGGGGTTACCTGGCCTATGTGCTGGACGGGGACAACATTCGCCACGGGCTGAACAATAACCTGGGATTCTCGGCGGAGGACCGTCAGGAGAACATCCGGCGTATTGGAGAAGTGTCCAAGCTGATGGCCGACTGCGGGGTCATCACCATCACGAGCTTCATTTCCCCTTATGAACGGGAAAGGGAATTCGCCAGGACGCTCCACAAGACCCATGGGTTGGGATTTGTGGAGGTTTATGTCCATGCGTCCCTGGCCACGTGCGAAAAGCGCGATCCCAAGGGACTTTACAAGAAGGCCCGGGCAGGACAGCTTAAGAATTTCACGGGGATCGACGACCCATACGAGATCCCCCTGCATCCCGATTTGGTCGCGGAAACGGAAAGATACAGCCCCGAGGAACTGGCCTGCAAGATTATCCAGTACCTTTTGAAATTGCGCTACCTTCAGTCCGAGGACAGGCGAAGCGACCTCAACAAAGCCTGGACCTTGTACACGGCCTCCCTGGCCGCCCGATGACTTCCCGGCCGGCGGCCGGCGCCAAACGATCGAACGTTCCTTCGAAGGAAAGCGGGTGGGGGTGCCCCCTGGCAGGCACCCCCACCGGCTTCTCCCGGCGGATGATGCCGCAGAAGACGAAGCTCATCGGGTCCCTTCACCGGAACCTGAGGCGCTTTCCACGCCGGATTGTCCATTTTGCCGATAGAGGTTGAAGAAGATTCGCCGCCCCACCGTCCATCGACTTCACGGCATGCTGATTCCCGGCAGCCGATATCGGTGCAGGAGGCCCGATGGCGGGTGGGAAGGAAACATCCGAAGCCCGTTGGTCCATCCGGAGCAACTCTACCGGCAAAGACTGCCTGCCGCCGCCGTCTCCTTTTGCGCCCTCTTCGCAGGCCTGCTCATCGCAAGTCCTGCAAGATAATCGCCCTTCAGCTTTGCTGCCCGGGGCCGCTGTTTCCGGGATCTTCCCCGGGCTCGTTTCCTTCCGGGATCGGGGAATCCTCCCCGGTTTCGGACGGTGGAAGCGTTGAGACGGCCTCTTCCCGGACTCTTCGCCCATAGCCGCACCCGGAAAGGTAGACTCCCCACCAGAGAACGAAGGTCGCCACACCCGCGAGGCCCCAGACCACCGGTGCCAGGCAGGCCCGGGATTCGCCGACGATCTTGCCCAGGTTGGCGTAGGCCCATTGAACTTCCTCGGGCACGCCCGGGGGCGTGATCTGCAAGAGCACGTTCATCCACCGACTCATTCCCAGAAGAACCTGTTCTCCCAGGTAGTGCAGCAATCCGGCCAAAACCAGGTTCAGGAGCAAACACCATGTCAGTGAGAGGATCGCCCAGGCTTGTTTTGCCTTCATGCCTTCCTTTCCTCAAAGGGTGAACATGGATGGCGTGTTGAGGTCGCGTCCCGGGGTTCCCTCGATCCGGGGGCGGATCGCCGTCGTCCCGCCGCCGTTGAACCCCTTCCTCAAGAAAGCCCGGGCGTCAGGCGGAGCAGGAAGAAATAGAGGACCGCCGCCAAGATCATCAAGGTGCAGGGAATCTTTAGGAGATCGTACATGGGGCCCATGGGCGTTCCGAAATACTCGTTGGACAGGATGAAGCACAGGTGCAGGGGGGACACCAACACCCCGATGAAGCCGCTCACCAAAGCCAGCATCAGGTAGGCTGCCAGCCAAGGACCTTCTCCCATCGTTTGAATCAGGGAAACCAGGATGGGGAAGGTGGTCCCCACAAAGGCGACGGTGATTCCCACCACGGCACCGACCAAGAACGGGAGGATGGCCGTGACGGGCATCAAGGGAATGTGCCAATGCATCAGTTCCCGGCTGATCGCCTCCACGGCCCGGCTGTCCTCGAGAATCCCCTTGAACACCAGGATGGCCGCCACCATGGAAAACATCTGCAGCAGGGATTTCTGGGTCAACATCTTCCTGCGCTGGGCACCGGTCAGGGGCCCCGAGATCCAAACCTTGCCGATGGCGATGAGGAGAGCCAAGATGAGGCCGATTTCCTTGGAGATGTCCTTCCACCCGGGTCCCGCCGCCCAAGAGAGGACCTGGCCCAGTCCCAGCCCCAGGCCGATGACTATCAGAAAGGGGGTGAGCTCCCGAAGAAAGTACGCGACCTGCGGCGGCGAGTTGCCGGTTGCCGATTCCTCGGCGGGAGAACGGCTTTCAAGCTTTCGCAGGGGGATGAAGCCGATCCCGAGCGCAACGAGGGTGAGGGGGAAACACACGAGAATGAAGAGGCTCAAATCGATGTCGGCCAGGGTCGTGGTGAGGAGGATTCCCGGGTAGAGGGGCCACCAGTACTCCCAGAGATGGCGGAACCAGTAGTTGACGTAGCTCAGCTCCCTCGGTGTCAGGCGGAACGACTGCCCGAGGGTCTTCACCATGGGGGCGGAAAAGACGGCCCCTCCGGGCATGGGCAACAGCCCGATCAAGGCAGGAAAGACGATCAGGTTCAACCGAGGAGCTCGAACCAGTCCCTGAAACCGCTCGAGCAGCCGCTCCATCCGGCCCGTAAGCTCCATGCTACGACTCAACACCAGGATGAGGCAGACAATGATCCCCAGGGACAGGGTCTTGGGATGGAGGAGGGCTCGAAACACGGAAACGGCCAACCCCGAAGGGCTCATGCTGAAAACGAAGCCCAGGAGCAGGGAACCCAAGAAGAATGCACTGCCCAGGGACATCTTCTTCCTTATGGCAAGCAGCATAAGGAAGAAGACGGCCCCCAATCGAGCCATGGCGGAGACGGACGGTAGGAAATCCATGTGGACCTTATCCGAAAACCCGCGGTCGCTTTAGGGGAGGCTTCCCAGCAAGCCTTCGGCCACCTCCATGGCCTTGATCGCCAGTCTGTCCCCGATGCATCCCTCCTTGACCAGCAAGGACAGCTTCTCCTGGTCGATGAGAAAGGCCTTCTCCCCCGCCCGACGAATGACGTCCACCTCCAGGTCCACATAACGCGCCCCGTAGGGATAGAGCTCCACGGGGGTGTTGATGTTGTAGTATTCTCCGATGAGGGTGCCGTCCTTGCGGTGGTAGGAATGCTTCACATACCAGGCCCCCTCCTGGACTTCCGTCAGCCCGTAGTCCCCCGGCTGAATGGGAAGGTTCAGACCGTCGTACCGGCCTTTGGAAAAGCGACGCTGGAAAAGGATGCGATCCCCGTCCACCCACAGGACCTTTCCTTCTCGGGGACGCATGGGTCGCCCCGAAGGGCGGATGTGTTCCAGTCGAACCCTTCCCGCCTTTTCCAGGGGCAGGAGGACCGCCTCCCGGAAAAGTTCCCTCTCGAGGCTTTCCCGTTTCTCGGGGTGTCCGGGCAGGGCGTCCTCGGCCGCTTCGAGCCCCTTGGCCTCGGCAATGCGCAGTCGATGATGCCGCTTTACCGTGGGAACGACCGCTCCCCGAACCTCGTCCAGGAACTCTTTGGTCCCTCCGGGAAACTCCAATCGGGCACGCACCTCCGTGTCGTCGTCCGTGGAAGGGCCGAACTCGAGAAGAGTGGCGTCCACCAGCCGTTCCTGGAGAAACGTCAGAAATTGACACAGCTTCTCCGGCTGTCCGCCTACGAGCTCGATACCCTGGAAGTCGTCCCGATCCACGACCAGGATATCGTGAGGGCCGGTGGTTTCCTCGATACCGAAGCGTTCCCGGATTCTGGAGGACGGATCGACCATTCGGTATCCTCCGTCCAGCAGAAGTTTCGTGAGGGACGTGCTGTAGATTCCTCGTATTCTGATTCGAGAGCTCATTTCACGACTCCCGCCCCAAGCTGGGCCACGCCGCGCTGTAACCCCCCGCCTTCGATTGTAAGAAGGTTTCCCGAAAGCCGGGATTCAACCCCGAGTATGGTTTGGACCAGCCATCGATTGGATTGGACGTGTTCCGTGACCCGGGGGATGCGGTATTGGGAGGTTCCTCGGGCAACGGCACAGAACAAAATGAGCTGGTCTGCCGTATAACGGTCCGTGCAGGCCCCGGAGCGCAGGTCCTCCAGGATGGAGCCGACCGCGTGGGAAGCAAGGTCCTCGGATCGCCTTCCCTTCTTTCCAGCTCGATCCGCTCCCCAGCGGCACCCCGTGTCCGATTCCCCCCACAGAACAAGGGCTGCGCCTTTCCGGACCGCCGTCCCGTCGTTCGTGATCCGGATGGTGGAAGACCATCCTTCCCTCTCGAGCAGCTCCCGGCAGCGTACTGCTATGCGCTCCGCAACGCGTTCCCGTTCCAGGTGCGAGGCCAGGGCGATGCCCCGGATTTCCCGGATGGTCCCCTGCTGCTCCAGGGAGAGTGGGGCCAGGGAGGGGGGGCCCGGAGCAACCGTCATGCGCAGAATCCCCTTTCCTTCGGGGTAATAACCCGGGCGGACCACCTCGAGCTGCGCACGGACCCCCATGGTTTCGAGGAGAGGGAGGAGCACCTTCTGCATGTGGAAAGCGCTGGGGGCGAAGTCCTGGAAAAGTCCGCCGGTGATGGTGAATCGGCAGGCAACGGGAGCGAACACGGCTACGGGCAGAACCGTGAACGCGATCATGGTGGTGGATCCGGCGGTGCCCACATCCCAGTGGAAATCTCCCCCCTCGAGGGTAGGTCCGGGTTGGTAATAGATTTCCTGGGAACCCACTTCATCTCCTTCGAGCTGTCCCGAGCAGAGGGAGGCACAGGCCCTCAGCGCCTGAAGATGCTGGGCTCTGAGTCCCGGCCGGGGCCTCCGGGAGCGTATCCGCACCATGTGAACGGGCGTCTTCGTTAAGGTTGCCAGGGCTGCGGCATAGCGGAGAAGGGTCCCGCTGCCCGAATGCAATGAACCGTCCAGTCGAATCACTCGATCACCCCCGGCATTCTTCCGGACCTGCGACGATTTCCCCCTCGCATCATAGTACAAATGGGACGTTTCCCAAAAATGGAAAATGGAAGGACCTTCCGGCGGGCTATCCGGTGGGGGGAGGAAGACGGTTCCTCAGAAACGCCCGAATCCTCGGGAGGTCGGACCCGAAGTCTATCTCGAGGACCGCTGCGAGCACGACTTGTCCGAGTTCCCGGGGGAGTCGCACCCAGTCTTTTTCGGTGGTCACAAGGAAGGAGGCACAAAGCTTTCGTGCATTTTCGAGGATCGCCCTCGATTCCGCTTCCCGGTAGGGATGGTGATCCGCATAGGGCAGGCACCGCAGGGGATGAATTCCCACGGCGCGGAGAGAGTCGAAAAAAGAATCGGGCCGGGCAATGCCCGAAAAGGCGATCACCCCCTCCCCCCTCAGCGACTCGGGAGAAAGCAGCCCTCCCGAAAAACCGGTTCGAAATCCCGCCAGGCGATACCGGCAGGAGAAAACAGGCCGGGGGGGCAATGGGAAGCCGGGGGAGGGGGTCGGGCTTCCGGGGTCGGCGGTTTTCCGCGCACGGGTCAAGACCAGGGCGTCGGCGCGTTCCAGGTGTTCGATCGGCTCCCGCAAAGGCCCCCAGGGCAACAGCCGGCCGTTTCCCCACGGCCGTTCGGCGTCCATGAGAACGAAATCCAGGTGACGTTGGAGGGCCAGGTGTTGAAAACCGTCGTCCAGGATCAGCACGTCGGCTCCCCGACCCATGGCCGCCTGCCCCGATTGCCTGCGATCTTTTCCCACCCACACGGGAACTTCCGGGGCCCTGCGGGCCAGGAGCACGGGCTCGTCCCCGTATTGACGTGTCCAAAGATCCGGATTTCCGCCGAGCTGAACCCGGCACGTGTCCCCGCCCCTTCGTCCGTAGCCCCGACTCAGGATGGCCGGAGACCAACCCAAGTCCTTCAGGAACAGGGCGAGCCACAAGGTGAACGGGGTCTTTCCCGTCCCTCCCGCCACCAGGTTTCCGACGCTCACAACCGGGACGGGCAGGGATCGGGCTCGCCGTCGCAAGATCCCTTGATGAAAGGACAAGCCGGCCCGGTACACTCCCGCGGCCGCCCGCAGGGCCCATTCGGTCGGGGGGAAAGCGCAGGGGGCCTCCTCATACCATCTGCTTGAAACCCATGCGCCCAGCATACGGACAGTCTTGGCCCCCCAGGTTCTGAACAAGGATCTCCTCCTGCCTGTCCGTGGATTAGATCGGCGGAGCGATGGTCACCAGTACTCGAAGATCCGATTGAGCCCGCACGCCGTGGGGCTCACTGATGTCGCTGATCAAAACATCTCCCGGGCGGGCTGGGAGAACGGCCCCGTCCTTGCCCAGGAATTCGCCTTCTCCTTCCAGGATGAGGATCGAGACCTGGCCCTCGATCTCGTGGGAATGAACGGGTAGTTCCTGCCCGGCTCGGAAGTTGAAATTGAGGATCTTAAAGTACGGAGAATCGTGGACGATAAACCTCTTGAAAGCATTCTCCGCGTACTGATCGGTCTCGCTGAGACTCACTTTTTTCATGGCATTCCTTCCCTTTCTCCGAGTCCGTCTATTCGCGGCAGGGCTCGGACGTCCGATGTCCGTACTTTTCCCATATTTCCCCCGGCAGGTCCACCCGGTTCAACACCTCTCCGAAACGCTCCCCGCCCTCGTTGTGCCGGATGAAATGATCCAGGCATTCCCGGACGATTTCCAGGGTTTCCTCGGCGGTGAAGACGCCGGGCAGCTCTCTACCCAGTTGCGGATGTCTGCCCAGTTTGCCTCCCAGAAGGATCCGGTAGCCGATTTTCCCCGGTTGGAGCCTCCCTGTCGGGCAGGCCGCGATGCACTGTCCGCAGGCTAGGCAGCGCGGAAAATCCAAGGTCGGGGTCCGGGAATCGGCCGGGATGGCGACGGCCTCTTCCCGGCATTGCTCGATGCACGATCCGCAGCCCGTGCAAGGCTCGCAGGAGAGGGCGGGCAGCCGGGCCCCCATCAGCCCGACGTCCGTGATCTGGGGTCTCGAGCAGGCATTGGGGCAATAGGACACGGAAACCCGGAATTCGTGGTGGAACTTCAAAGGACCCTGTATCCGGCTCACAAGAAAATCTCGGAGATTCTTTTGGGCAAGAAGCGTTTCCAGGCGATCTAGGGTCCCGTCGTCTTCCACGGCCCGGTTGGGGCAGCCGTCCTTTCCAAAGCAGGCTTCCAGCCGGTAGCCTCGGACTTCCCGGTCCATATTCCGCAGGAATCGCTGCTTGCATGCCAAAACGTGATTCAGCCCCACTTCCCGGGCACCTTCTCGAACAGCCTCTTCTTCCACCCGTTTTCGTACCTTCCGACGAATGAAAAAGGGGACCTTCGAAACCGCCTCTTCCGCATCTTTTGCCCATTTTAACGCCACGACTCATCTCCCGGCCAAAATCCATGCTCCGCGGCAAGCGATCCGTCCTTCGCGGGTTGTCTGCCGCCAAACCCAGTTTATAGTTACCGGGAATGGCTGTGTTTGACCCAAGTCAAGGGAGGAGGTGAAATCTTGCCGGACCCACCCCATGTCCGAAACCTCGAGGATCGAGGCGCGATGAAGGATCGCGCTCCCGATCCTCTCCCGGATTTCGTTCCTCCCTTCACCCGCGAAGGCCTCGAGGACCTCTACGAAAAATGGAACCGCCGGGAATTCGTTCATCCGGACCCCCTCGAGTTTCTCTACGGGTATTCCGATCCCGGGGATCGGGAAATCGTGGGAATTCTCGCTTCCTGCCTGGCGTACGGCAGGGTTTCCCAAGTCCTGTCCAGTGTCTCCCGGGTCCTGGAAAGGCTGGGCCCCAGCCCGCGAACGTTCATTCTTCGGCATGACCGTCGGGAATTTCGAAAAATCCTCGAGGGATTCAAGCACCGATTCACCACCGGAGACCATCTTTCGGAACTCCTGGGGGGGATTCGAGAAGCCGTGATCCGTTACGGCTCCCTCGAGAGTTTTTTCGTCCGGGCCTGGGAAGAAGCCGACGGAAGCCTGTGTGCGGCGCTCTCCCATTTCGCCGGACGGTTGGGCTGCGCCCTCGAGGGAAACATGCTGGTGCCGTCTCCCCAAGGAGGCAGCGCCTGCAAGCGGCTGAATCTTTTCCTCCGGTGGATGGTCCGATGCGATGCCGTGGATCCCGGCGGCTGGCACCGGATGGACCCGTCCCGGCTGGTGGTTCCCCTGGATACCCACATGCACAGGATTGCCCTGGGCATGGGGCTGACCCGGCGTCGCCAGGCGGATTGGCGTGCGGTCGTGGAAGTGACCGAAGCCTTCGCGGCCCTCGTTCCCGAGGACCCGGTGCGATATGACTTTGTCCTGACGCGCCCGGGGATTTGGGCTTCCCATGGAAGGTCGAGGGCCGGAGGCGGAGGGGCTGCCCTGCTCTCCAAAGAGGGGCTCGATTTCGCAGGGGATTGACTACGGGATGCTTCCCGGGGGGCATTCCTCAGGGAATGCGCAGCTTCTGGCCGGGAGTCACGACGCTGCCCTTGAGCTTGTTGGCCCGCTGCAGCTCGTGGACACTCACCTGGTGGCTCCTGGCAATCCCCGACAAGGTCTCTCCCTTCTTCACCACGTGGACGCGCGCCGATCGGCCTTTGGCGGAGTCGCTTCTGCCCCGGGCGTCGGCGGCCTTTCTATCTTCGGAGCTCACACCGGTTTTGGAAGGACTTGCGGGAGAAACGTCCGCGGTCGAGGTTGCCGCGGCCGCGTGATTCTTCTGGAAGATCGCTCCGCTTCCCTGGGGGAGCTTGAGTTCGTAGGTGCCCGGAGAGATGTCGTCTCCCCGGAAAACCGGATTGAGCCGCTTGAATTCCCGGTAGTTGGTTCCGGCGGCGGCTGCGACCGATTGAATGGAAACCGTCCTCGAGAACGTGGCCTTGACTCGGTCCACCTTGAAGGGCGGGTATCCTTCTCCCCGGGGAAGATGGTACCCGTATTGCTCGGGGCTTCCCAGGACGGCCTTGATGGCGAGGATTCGGAGCACATACCGCTCCGTTTCCTGGGGCAGCTTCATCTGGTAGAAATCCCGGGTCCCCTGGGTCCTCATTTGCTCCTGGATCCGGCCCTCCCCGCAGTTGTAGGCCGCGATGGCCAGGGTCCAGCTCTTGAACCGGTTGTTCAGGTTTCGGAGGTAACGGAAGGCGCTTTCGGTGGCCATCTCGAAATCGTAACGTTCATCGCAGTCGCCCCGCTGATCCAATCCGTAGTTTCGGCCCGTGGCGGGCATGAACTGCCAGGGTCCCGCCGCCCCTTTGGGAGAGCAGGCGTTGGGAAGCAGATCGCTTTCGGCAATGGCCACGTACTTGAGGTCCGAGGGAAGACCCTGGGCGCTCAGCCGCTCATCGATCCAGGGAAAATAGCGCTCCATGCGTTTGAGCCACAGATAGACCTGGGCATGGTTGTAGACGATGAGGGTGAATTCCTTGTCCAACCGTTCCAGCACCTCCTGTCTTTCGGTGGGAACCGGTTCCCCGCACAGGTCGATCTTCTTGGGAGGGGCGTGGTAGGGAACCATGAACACCACGGCTTCGGGCTTGGAGGGACCGACGGACGTGGGTTCGACGGGGGGAGTCAGGGGACACATCGTCCCGGTTCCCGTTTTCGTGGACGGCGAGGTTGCGCAGCCGGAGCAGTTCAAGAGCACAGCCAGGGCCAATAAGCCGAGAACCAAGACGCTGGAGGGGGAATTCTTCCTCATGATATCCTTCCTGTTGCACCAGACCTGCCTCGGCGGGAGGGCCGGAGGCAACCGCTTCCCTACCCGGCTCCTCCGCGGCTTTTCCTCCCGCCCCGGATGAAACCCGGAATTCAATCGGTGGGGCAATTTACCCCACTCCCCGCCCGCTGTCCACGCAAAAGAGCGTTTCTGCGGCTCAATCGGCAGGCGCCCCGCCCCCCGATAAAGGGCCTGGGGCCAAACGAATTCCCGGTGCCGAGTTCCGTGCAGGCCTAAGGGAAGATTCTCTTCCTCCCGGCAACGCCCCATTCTTTGCATGTCCGAAAAACAAGCCAATCCTCTCGACAGCGGGCCCTCATGATACAGGCCTTCGGGAGACTCTATCGGGTTGCGTCCGGGGTTCGTTTCCGGATCACCGCCTGCAGGCCTTCGAGGATCTCGTCGCACTCGGACGTGATCTTTCGCTTCCGACCCAGGGAGAGCTCCAAGGACCTGATGTTGGAATTCTGCCGGGAGAGCCGGACCACTTCGGCGCAAACCGCTTCAAACTCGGCGAACGCGGACGCCGCCGGCCTCAACAATTCCCGGTTTTCTTCGGAGGCGAGCCCCTCGAGCTCCTTCAGGGAGCTTTTCACCCCCTCCCGAGACGCTTCGATCTCCTTTTCAATGGCGTCCATCTGTTCGTCGTTGGCAGCGGCGATGTGGGGCGCGTGCAAGTACTGGATTTTGAAACCGGCTGCAAGGGCCGCAAAGACCGCTTTGCCCCCCCGGCATTCCCGCTCGTTCGAGGCCATGCTCCCGAGAAAGTCCGTAAGCCTTTGCTGGAAGAGTTCCAGGGTTTTGCCCGCCGTGGTGAAGGAGAGTCGCGCCGCCTTGAGATTGGTGTTTTCCACGGCAAAATCCAGGAGCACCGCGTCGATCTTTCGGGACTGACTCCAACAATGATCAAACTCCTTGAGCAGCGCGACCTCTTCCGCCAAGGAATCGTGTTCGATGAGACGATTCAACTCCCGGCGTTGGCGGTCCGTTTCTTCGGCTGCCTGCAAAGACTGGTCGGCCAGGGAGCGGGATAACGGGTCGGTGTCCGCCATGACGGCCGCCTTCTCCAGCTCGGCGGACTTGAGAAGGCTGATCCTCATCCGGGAGACGATCTCCTGCTTCTGGAGGGTACTGTGGAAAACGCTCTCCAGGTCGTGCTCTTTGTCCTTGTACCAAAGACCGGCGACAACCAGGACGACCAACAGGATCAGGCCGCTGAGAAGGGCCAATTGCACATTCATTCTTCCAGGCACAGCCTTTTCCATCATTTCGACCCTCCAGCCCACGAAGCCACATGCCCCGAAAACCCTTGACGGCTAAAGCCCCATGATGAAACCACAGCCGCCCGGCGGAGATCAACTCCAATGAAGAGGGACGCCGGCATCGGTTCCTCGATGCCCGGCTCGCCGATCCCCCCGGTCCCTGTCCACAAACGGGAGCCGTCGAAGAATCCCCCCGACGGAGTCGCCCGCGTCCGATCGCCCCGAGAACCGTCTGCAGCCTCCCTCGGGTCAAAGTGGTGGACTTGGGAAGGGAGATTGACTATAAGCCAAGGCTGAATTTTCGTTGCTGTCGCCTCCAGCCGTTTTCCATCATGGACCGGGTTGTGAATATGTCCGAACCGCAGCCGTCGCCGGGAGATCCCGGTTCCCCGCACAAGTCGCCCCCTCTTTTTTCACGCACCACTTTATCCCTTGCCCTGGGTTCTCTGGGGGTTGTTTACGGAGACATTGGGACAAGTCCCCTGTATTCCATTCGGGAGTGCTTCCACGGGACCCATGCCGTGGCCTTGACTCAGGGCAATGTCCTGGGGGTGCTCTCCCTGGTCTTCTGGTCCATGACCATGGTGATTTGCGTAAAATACATCGTTTTTGTCATGCGTGCCGACAATCGCGGCATGGGTGGGATTTTTGCCCTGCTGGCCCTCATCCCTTCCGCGGGCCGAAGAATGTCCCCCGAGCTCCATTCGGCGATAGTCCTCTTCGGGATCCTCGGGGCGTCGCTTCTCTACGGAGACGCGGTGATCACTCCCGCCATTTCGGTTCTGTCGGCCATCGAGGGCCTCGAGGTGGCAACGGAGGCCGCAAGACCCATGGTGCTTCCCCTCACCTGCGGTGTGCTCCTGCTTCTCTTCCTGGTACAGCATCGAGGGACGGCGGACATCGGCAGCGTCTTCGGGCCCATCATGATCGTGTGGTTCGTTACCATTGCCGTCCTGGGAGGAAAGGAAATCCTTCAAAGGCCCGACATCCTCTACGCCGTGAATCCCCTCCACGCCTACGAGTTCTTTGCCGTGAACCGGCTCCACGGAATCGTGGTCCTGGGTTCGGTGGTCCTGTGCATCACGGGCGGTGAGGCCCTCTACGCGGACATGGGCCATTTCGGCCGCAACCCCATTCGACTGTCCTGGCTGGGATTGGCGTTTCCCTCCCTTTTGCTCAACTACTTCGGCCAGGGCGCGCTCCTGCTGGAAGATCCGAACATGGCTTTCAATCCGTTCTACGGACTGGTTCCCCGGTACCTTCTCTATCCCATGGTTTTTCTGGCCACCCTCGCCACCATCATTGCATCCCAGGCGATGATCTCCGGGATCTTTTCCGTGACCCAGCAGGCCGTTCAACTGGGCCTGTGCCCGCGATTGCAGATCGTCCACACTTCCCGGGAAACCCAAGGACAAATCTATATCCCCGAAGTGAACTACCTGATGATGATCGCCTGCATCGGGCTGGTGCTCGTGTTCAAGAAATCGAGCGGCCTTGCCGGGGCCTACGGCATTGCCGTAACGGCCGATATGGCATTCACCTCGATTCTCTATTTCTTCGTGATCACAAGGACCTGGGGCTGGTCCCTCGCCAAGGCCCTTCCCCTCCTGGCCTTATTTCTGACTTTCGATCTCTCCTACTTCAGCGCCAATCTCCTAAAACTGTTCGACGGAGGGTGGGTGACCCTGACCATTGCGGCCGTCATTGCCACGGCCATGGTAACCTGGAAGGACGGTCGTGCCGAGTTGGCCAGGAAGATGCTCAGTTCCCGGCTGCCCGTGGATCTTTTCCTGGAGGATGTGGAGAGACACGATCCCCAGAGAGTCCGTGGGACGGCGGTGTTCCTGTCGGTCTCCCCCGTGGGCATTCCCAGCTCTCTTCTTCTCCATTACAAGCACAACCAGATGCTGCACGAAAAGGTGGTTCTTCTTTCCATCCGTTCCGTGGACGTTCCCGTGTTGCCGGACGAGGAAAAGGTAAAGATCGAGGATCTGGGCCAGGGGTTTTTCCGTATCATTGCTTTTTACGGGTTTGCGGAAAAACCGGATGTTCCCCGGATCATGCAGCTCGCCTCCCTCCAGGGGCTTTCCACCCAACCCGCCACGACGACGTATTACTTGAGTCGGGAATCCTTGCTCACGGGCGGGGATTCGAAGATGCAGAGGTGGCGCAAGGCGCTTTTCGCCTACATGTCCCGAAATGCGCGCACGGCAACGGCCTACTTCAGTGTTCCTCATGACCGGGTGATCGAGCTGGGTCTGCAGGTCGAGCTTTGATCCAGGATCGCCCATGGGCAACATGCTGGTCGAACCACGGCGATGGTGACTCTGCAACATCCAACCGGCAGGCGGCGGACCTATTCGAATTCTTCCGTCTCTTCGCTGGTGTGGAAATGGTTCAAGTCCTCCTCGACGATTCGAGAGGGGTCCGTTTGCAGCAGGTGCTCCTCCGCCCGTCGTCTCAAGGCCCCGGCCTGCTTTTCCATCTCCTCGAGCTTCTCCACGACCCCCGACCGGACAAGCAGGGTCTTGATCTCCCGGAAAAGGCTTTCACTGCCGAGAAGCAACGCTCCTTCCCGGAGGATCTTGCAGGCAACCATCCGTTTGAACGTATCGAAGCCGAGCTGTTCTCTCACCCGTTCCATCTTTTTCACTACGTAGTCGAGTTCTTCCCGGACGCCGGGGGAGATGAGGGTGCGGTATTTTTCCCGGTAAATGGCCCCGTCGAGCCCCTCGAGAAAGTCGTCGGGCACGGTGTCGTCGGCAACCACCACCAAATCGATGTCGGATCCGTTGACCAGCTCACCCGTGCTGGCCTCGGGACGGGGAACATCGTGGGCCATGTCGTAGACGATGTCCCCCGCAAGAATGAAACACAACCGTCCTTCCCGGGGCCATCGGTCGTTCAGGTCGTTCTGCAGCCGGGTGGCTATCGAGTGAGCCAGGGCGAACTTGGATTGGCTCACTTCCCGGATGTGTCGGAGAATTCGGTCGGCTCTCCGGTCGAGACCCTCCCGGGCCCCGGAAACCCCCACCAAGGTATACGTCATGAACTCACGGAGGATGGAGGGGGAGAGCCGGGCGTACCCGTCCACTTTCTGGTCCAGTCTCAGATACCGGGTACCCAGGGTCCGGATGTCCAGCTTGCTGGAAAGATAACAGGTCCTCCAAAGCAGAAAATTCCTCTCCCGGATTCTCTCCAGGATCTCGGACCCCGTCAAAGGACCCTTTTCTTCCAGGAGCCGGACAATCTTTTGCTCCAGGCCGTCATTCATCCCAAGCCCTTTCGAAGTCTGCCCGCCGCCCATTCGCGGCCAATGGTCGCCCCGGGAGGGCGCCCGTGGGGGTCCGTATCGGGTCTATTCCCTCGAGAGGCACAAAGCACCCCGAGGTCGCCAAAAGGGGGGATC
>JARKQW010000169.1 GCA_029974695.1 Syntrophobacteraceae bacterium
ACGATCTGAACCTTGCCGCCTTGTACGCGGATCGCCTTCTGCTTTTGAAGGAGGGCCGGGTCGTGAGCCTGGGGACCCCTGCCGAAGTGCTTGTTTTTGAAACCCTGGAGA
Source organism: Syntrophobacteraceae bacterium (assembly GCA_029974695.1). Classification (GTDB taxonomy): domain Bacteria; phylum Desulfobacterota; class Syntrophobacteria; order Syntrophobacterales; family Syntrophobacteraceae; genus JAGPLX01. The sequence continues at coordinate 112 of JARKQW010000169.1, forward strand.
GAGCCTATGGCTGTGTTCTCCTAGTGGACGAGAATCCCCTCAAGAAGGTGCCGCGGGTAACCGTGGTGCCGGAGAACTTGCTCACCGGGCACACGAAATCCTCGAGGGCAATGGGAAAAGGCCCGGGGGGTTCTCCATAAACCGTTCGGGGGCGACGATCCGAGAGCGACACGCCCGAACCCCGGCGGCCTCCGGGGGGGCAGGTCTTGGGGCATCGTACGGTGTCCGAAGACGGTCGTCGTCCCCACCGCCCTCGATGCCGCGGGGAGCTCGTTCAATTCGGAGTCGAGGACTTCGGCTCCGGCCGGGCGTCTGTTTCCGTACTTCCTCGCCGGGCACGATCCGATTGCGCCGGAAACCCTCGAGTTGGACCTCGGTCCGATGCCGGGTCAAACAGGAGGGCCGTGTCCTCGAGGTCTTCGAGATCCAGGACGGTCCGGCTCAGCGCGTTCACCTTGTCCTGCCCCCAAGCCGGCAGGGCCAGCAGCCGGAACTTGGACACGAGCGTTTCCTCGTCCACGGGGTTTTCGGGATCCCCCCGGGGGAAATCGGTCCTTGCCGAAAAGGGCCCGACCGACCGGGTTTTGATCTCGACGACGGCGCCCCACCGGGCGGGATGAAGAGCGTCGAGTTCCTCATCCGGTTCCAGATGCACCCGGCTCATGAGGGTTCGAATTTCGGAATCCAGGAGGTTCTCCCGGGTAAAATCACTCAGGCCGCAGCGCCCGCGCTTCAAGGCAAGAGCCACACAGAAGGGCAGACTGAACCGGGCGTCGAAGACCGTCCGGGGGGCGGGATTCCGGATGATGTTCAGGGCCGTGCGGTAGGTTCGGACGGTAACGGAGAGGACCTCCCGGGAGTCGATTCCGTGCTTTGCGGAAAGATCCAGGACCAGGTCCACGGCCGGGTGAGTGTGGCGACACGAAGCATGGATCTTGAAGGAATTCTCCTGGATCTTGTACGGGGGCGCTCCCAGGCCTTCGGTGATCTTCGACAGATCGAAAGCCGGGGCCATGGCCCGGCAAAATCCCTTTTCCCCCTCGATGACGGCCTCGGCCCCCGTGAACCCCTCTTTGGCCAACAGGGCCGCAAGCAACCCGTTGTAGGCCGCTTTTCCCGGATGCAGGTGCTTGGACATGGCCCCGTCCCTTAGGAAGTCCCAGAGCCCGGCAGCCTGGGTGCCTGCGTTGCCCAGGGCCCACACCTTTTGCCGGCGGTCCAATCCCAGCAGTTTTCCGGCTGCGGCGCAGGAACCGAAGGTCCCGCAGGTGCCCGTGTTGTGCCAGAAGAAGTAGTGGGAAGGGCTCACGGCCTCTCCCAACCGGACGGCAACCTCATAGCCCGCCACCACGGCCTCGATGAGCCTCCGTCCGTCCGCATGCACCATTTCCGCCGCCGCAAAGGCCGCCGGGAGGATCGCCGCCCCAGCGTGGAGGATGGAGCCCCGGTGGACGTCGTCCAGTTCGACGATGTGAGACGCAATGCCGTTTGCCAGGGCTGCGTTCAGGCACGAGGTTTTCTCCGGATAAGGAAGAAGCGTGGACTGGGGGGCACCTCCCTGGTTTCGCAGGACGGCCGCAGCCATCTTGGCGGGAGCCTCGAGACCGCCGCGGGCGGCGGATCCCAGCCAGTCCAGGAAGGCCAGCCGCGCCGACCTCACCGTTTCCCCGGGAAGATCCTCGTAGCGGACCGAATCAATGAAATCAGCCAGTTTTTCGCTCAACGTGGAAGCCATCTTCTCCCGTCCTCAAAGCTTGCGTGCGGCCTGCACGATGTCTTCGGATATCTTGATCCCCTTGGGACAATGTCGGGGCAACCGATCGACAAACAGCTTCAACACCTCGGGGGAAAGCTCGAGGAGCCGAAGACGATGCTCCCCCAGGGCGTCCCGGGGATCCTGGGCCAGGCGCAAGGCTTTCACCACCCCCTCGGGCTTCCCCTTCGCGGTCTCCCCCAAGTCCCCGCGACAGATCCCGCAAAGGATGCAGGCGGCGGATTCCTCGAGCTTTGCGGCGGTTTCGGGGTCCATTCTTCCGTCGTAGTCCCCCCTCAAAACCAGCCACGGGACAACGGCCTTCAAGGACTCGAAGAGGGGCTCCAGGTCCACCACCAGGTCTTTTAGCGGGCGGAAGTGGGGAAGGGGCTCGAGGGTTACGGAATTTCCCCCGGAGACGGCATTTCGAACCAGGGTTTGACATGCCAGGGCGGGCCGACCGTTTATGAGCATTGCGCACGAGCCGCAGATGGCGCTCCGGCAGGAACGGCGAAAGGAAAGGCCGGGGTCCTGCTGCCATGCCGACAGCAGAGCATCCAGCACCGTCCGGGTTCCGTTCACACTCACCGTGAAGGCCTCGAAACGAGGACCCGGGTCCCTTTCGGGAGTGAACCGACAGATTTCGAGCGTCACTCTCATTTCAGTAGCCCCTTTTCTGAGGTTCGTGGCGGGTGACGGCAACCGGGCCCCGAAAGAACTCGGGCTCCGCGTCTTTTCGCCTCACGAAGGTGTGATGCAGCCAGTTCTCGTCATCCCTCCGGGGATAGTCCACGCGAAAATGCGCTCCCCGGCTTTCGGTTCGCGCCAGCGCCCCGCGGGCGATGAGGGTTGAGAGCTCGAGGAGGTGGCCCACCTCGAGGTAATCCATCAGGGCGTAATTGAAGGGCTGGATTCCGCCCCGGGGAGAGATGCTTTCATAGCGCTCTTTGAGTTGGCGGAGCTTCTCGACCGCGTCCTCGAGTTCGACCCCGGTACGGAAGACCCCCACCTGGTTGGTCATGAGGGTCGCCATTTCCCGGCGAACGGCGAAGAGATCGTCCTGTTTCGAAGGTGCCGGAGGGGGCGTGGAAAGCAGGGAGGTCCAGGGTTCCAGGGATCGGGAAACCGTCTCCCGGGAAAGAGCGGGCCAGGGGGCGTTGCGGGCCGACTCCGCGGCTTTCTTCCCCGCCCGCCTTCCGAACACGACGGTTTCGAGAAGGGAGTTGCCCCCCAGCCGATTGGCGCCGTGTACGCTGACATTGGCCGTCTCTCCGGCCGCGAGAAGCCCCGGCAGGGTGGTCAGGCCCCACAGGTCCGTTCTCACGCCTCCCATGCTGTAGTGCTGGGCCGGCTCGATGGGTATGGGCACCGTCGCCGGGTCGACCCCGGCATATCGAATGGCAAGGTCCCTCACCTGGGGCAGCCGTTTTGCCACCAGGGCCTCCCCCAGGTGGGTGAGATCCAGCTGAACGGAATGGTCCTCGAATCCCCGGCCTTCTCGAATCTCGTTGAAAATGGCCCGGGCCACCACGTCCCGGGGAGCCAGTTCCATCTTCTCGGGGGCGTAACGGGCCATGAACCTCTCGCCCGTGTTGTTGCGAAGATGGCCTCCTTCACCCCGGGCCGCCTCGGAAATGAGAACGTTGGTTCCATAGAGGGTTGTGGGATGAAACTGGACAAATTCCATGTCCGAGAGCACGGCCCCGGCCCGGTAGGCGACGGCCATGCCGTCCCCCGTGTTGGCGTGGGCGTTGGTCGTCTTGGAAAAGGCACGGCCGTACCCGCCCGTTGCCAGGACGACCTGTTTCGAGCGAAAGATCTCGAGGCGGGCATTGGCAAGATCGTAGGCAAGGGCCCCCGCAACCTGCCCTTCTTCCACCAGGAGCTCCAGGAGGTGCCATTCGGGGTAGATCTTTACGCCCCGCTTCAAGATGTGTTCATACAGGGCGTGCAGGACCACGTGCCCTGAAAAATCCGCCACGAAACACGCCCGGGGAAAGCCCGCTCCCCCCAGGGAACGCTGGGCAATCCGGCCGTCGGCCCTGCGAGTCCAAGGCACGCCCATCTTCTCGAGTTCTCGGATCACCGAGGGTCCGTCGGAACAAAGGACCTCGATGGCGTCCTGGTCTCCCAGGTAATCGCTTCCCTTTACCGTGTCGAAAATGTGGGCATCGATGCTGTCCTCTTGGCTGAGAACCGCGTTGAATCCCCCCTGTGCCGCCCCGCTATGGGAGCGGGTCGGGTAGATCTTGCTCAGGACGGCCACATCGACCCCGTCCTCGACGGCAAGGGCGGCCATGAGGCCCGCCAAGCCCCCTCCCACCACCAGCACTTCGTGGGTGATC
>JARKQW010000185.1 GCA_029974695.1 Syntrophobacteraceae bacterium
TTCATGCGCCACTACTACCGGCAGTCTGCCCGGATCCGCCGCATCACGGCCTTTGTCCTCGAGCGGGCCCGGGAATCCCAGCGGAGGACCCCTTCCCCGGGTCCCAAGAGACGAATCCTCCCCGGGCCTTTTCTTCTGGAAGGTCGTCATCTTCAATTCCTGGAACCCGACCTGGTGGGCAAAGACCCCCGGCTCCTCATGACGTGTTTCCGGGAAGCGGCCCGGCACGGCGCCCATTTTCACCACCAGGCCGGGAGCGTCATACGGGAAAACCTGGGCTTGTGGAAGCCTTCCATGGGAGAAGACCCCCGGGTCGTACGACAGTTCTTCGAGATCCTTCTTCATCCCCAACAGGCCTTTGATGTCCTCAAGGTCATGCTGGAAACGGGATTCCTCCAGACCTTTCTTCCCGAATTCGCCCCCTTGCGCTACCGGGTCCAGTACGACGTGTATCACCTCTATACCGTGGACGAGCACCTGTTGCGCACGGTTCGAGAGTTGCACCGGATGGAACGGGAGAAGGACGAGGACCCCCGTCTCCCCGGGTTGTGCGACATTTTTGTGCCGCTCGAAAATCGTCGAATCCTCTATCTTGCGGCGCTTCTTCACGACGTCGGGAAGGGCAACGGGAAAGGACACGCGGCCCGGGGGGCCCTCATGGTGCGCACGACGGGGGCAAGGCTGGGGCTCTTGCCGGAGGAGACGGATCTTTTGTCCTTTCTCGTGGAGCATCACCTGCTCCTGGCGGAGACGGCCCTCAAGCGGGACCTCATGGATGAAAAGCCCGTAACCGCCTGTGCGTTCAAGATCGGAGATCGAGAAAAGCTGCGGATGCTCTACCTTCTGACCATTGCCGATTCGCGGGCCACGGGCCCCGGGGCCTGGAATACTTGGAAGGCTTCCTTGCTCAGGGAGCTCTACGCCAAGGTCGATCACGTTTTGTGCCGAGGAAACGGGAAGGGCGAGGACCTGCGTCGACGGTCGGAGGAGTCCCAGGCCCGGGTGCTCCGGCTCGCCCAAGAAGACCCGCGAATCGAAAAGATTCGGGCCTGGCTGGATCGAGTGTCCTACCGGTACCTGGCCTCTCAAGAACCCGAATCCATGCTGATCCACTACGGGATGGAGCAGAGGGTCGACCGGGAAACGGTGGTGCTGGAAACGCGGCAGGCAGAAGGGGGCCTGTGGCAGATCACCCTGGCCGTGCAGGACCGGCCGGGCCTGTTTGCCCTCATCACCGGGGTCCTTTGGCTGCGGGGCCTGAACATCCTGTCGGCGGACATCTACACCCGCCCGTACGGAGTGGCCCTGGACGTTCTCATGGTGGAAGGCCTGCCGGACCCTCTCCACGCTCAAGAGTTGTGGGAGCGGATTCGCGCCGACCTGGTCGAGGCCCTCCACGACCGAACCGGCCTCGATGCCCGGCTGGCGGCCAAGAAAAGGCCGTCCATCCTCCATCAGAGGACCCTGCCGAAGAAAGAGGACCGGGTGGTGATCGATGAAGACGCTTCGGACTTCCATACCGTCATCGAGGTGTACACCTGGGACCGCCCGGGAGTCCTCCATGCCGTCACCCAAACCCTGTACGAGAACCGGGTGTCCATCCGCCTGGCCAAGATCTCGACGCCCGGAGCCCAGGTGGCCGACGTCTTCTATGTCACGGACCTGGGCGGCAGCAAACTGGGAAGCTCCCAGTCCGGGGACCGGATCCGGGAGGCCCTCCTGGAATGCCTGGCCCGGGTATGAAGCCGAGCCCGCCCGCGGCCCGGCATTCCTCGATCTCGGTACAATCTTGTACCCTTTCTGTCGAGTGCTTGTGCGGCCCGCAGGGTGCCGAGGAGGCGGATTTTTCGGGCCTTATCCCAGGTCGATCCCCTTCATTCCGGCTGAATTTCTTTTCCATGCGGCACATTTTTGTTCTTTAGTGAAAAGCCGGGTCGACATGCCCATTGTTAGCGCCAATGAAAGGTTCGGTGGATGAAACGGCTTCCGGGGCCGTTCCGTGAGGAAATTGCAGGAACCGGCGGCCGTTGGCAAGCAAATTGCCTGGACATCCCGGCGAGCCTCTTTCATCGCAGAGGACGATCCCGGTGGTTGAAACGATCCCACACAACGACGGACCGGCAACAGAAACCTTAGGAGGATGAAGCATGACACCCAAAGAAGTCCTGGCCTTTGCCAAAGAGAACGGCGCCAAGATGGTGGATTTCAAATTCATGGATTTTGTCGGCACATGGCAGCATTTCAGCAATCCCATCTCGGAGCTGAGCGAATCGGACTTCGAGAACGGGTACGGGTTCGACGGGTCGAGCATTCGAGGCTGGCAGCCCATTCATGCCAGCGACATGCTGATCCTCCCCGATCCGGCCACGGCGACCATGGACCCCTTCACGGCGGTCCCCACCCTCACCATGATCTGCAACGTGGTGGATCCCGTGACCAAGGAAAAATACACGAGAGACCCCCGCCACATTGCCCAGAAGGCCGAAGCCTACCTAAAGTTCACGGGCATTGGGGATACGGCGTTCATCGGTCCCGAGGCGGAATTCTTCATCTTCGACGACATCCGCTTCGATGACGCTTCCCAGTTCGGCTACTACTTCATCGATTCCGTGGAAGGAATTTGGAACAGCGGGAGAATGGAGAACCCGAACCTGGGCTACAAGCCCCGCCACAAGGAAGGGTATTTCCCCGTGCCCCCCGTGGACTCCCTCCAGGACCTGCGCACCGAAATGGTCCTGGTCATGGAGCAGGTGGGGATTGCCGTCGAGTGTCAGCATCATGAAGTGGCCACTGCCGGGCAGGCGGAAATCGACATGAAGGCGGCGCCCCTGGTCCAGATGGCCGACTGGCTCCAGTGGTACAAGTACGTCATCAAGAACGTGGCCCGGCGGAATGGAAGGACGGTCACCTTCATGCCCAAGCCGCTGTTTGGAGACAACGGGTCCGGCATGCACACCCACCTGAGCATCTGGAAAGACGGCAGGCCCCTTTTTGCCGGGGACAAGTACGCGGGACTGAGCGAGATGGCCCTTCACGCCGTCGGAGGGGTGCTCAAGCACGCTGCGGCCCTGTGCGCCATCACGAACCCCACGACCAACTCCTACAAGCGGCTGGTCCCCGGTTACGAAGCCCCCGTGAACCTGGCCTACTCGAGCCGCAACCGCAGCGCCGGCGTGCGGATTCCCATGTATTCCCCGTCCCCGAAACTCAAGAGGATGGAAGTGCGGTTTCCGGACCCCACCTGCAACGGGTACCTGGCCTTCAGCGCGCTGCTCATGGCGGCCCTGGACGGCATTGAAAACCGCATCGACCCGGGGGAGCCCTTGGATCGGGACATCTATGCCATGAGCCCCGAAGAGTTGCGCAGCGTGCCGTCTACGCCGGGTTCCCTGGAGGAAGCCCTGGGCGCCCTCGAAAAGGACCACGAGTTCCTCCTCAAGGGGGATGTCTTCACCGAGGACGTCATCGAGACCTGGATCGAGTACAAGCGGCTCCGCGAGGTGGACCCGGTGAGAATGAGGCCTCATCCCCACGAGTTCAAGTTATATTTTGACATTTAAGACTCGATGGTCCCTCGTTTGATCCGTCGTCTCCGGCCCCTCCCCACCACCCCGGGGAGGGGCAAAAGGCCTCCGCCGTTCGGGCCTGCGCCCCGTCATAAGCCCATCCAGGCCGGGGGGACGGGCAACGGAAAGCCTGTTGCCGGCGACGAGAAACCCAATCAAAATCCCCGGATGGGAAACCAGCCAGGGCAGAGTGAAAACGGGGTTGTGTTCCGGCTTGTCTGCCGCAGGGCCTGGGAAGGCCTTGCACCCGGCGGTGACGACCCATCACCGGGGAGCGGGCCGTGCGGACCGACGAGAGTGGGTCCACCCGAGACTCGTCGGAGGCGGTCGGCGATGAGTCGAGGAAGGTCTTTTCAGAGTCGCGCTCCTGCCGAGAATGTTCGGTGGGCGCATCCACAGCAAACACGATTCACCGATACGGTGGTCACCAACTCCTTGAACAGGGTGCCTCAAAATCATGGACATTCCCCCGGACGGCTCTCGTCTCTCTCCCCAACTCCCCCGGGCGTCGTTCCGAAACCCCCGCTATCGAAGAGCCTTGGAGAAGCGATTCCTCAACAGCAAAGGTCGGAGAAGGACATCGCCTTCCCTCAGAGCGAGATGATCCCGGTAGGATTCCTTTGAATGTGGCGTTCTTGTACAGAGAGATGCAGGTGCTGCAGGCTCGAGTTGGCTTCCTCTTGTTCGTTTCCGGGTCCGACAGAACCATCGCGTCTTCTCTACAATGCTCATTACAGAACATGCCTCCGCAATACCGACAGTGGTGGCGGTTCTTCATGCCCAGCGCCTTCCCGCATTCCCGGCAGTTGGCCTCCTCGCTGTTGAGGAGCCAGCGAACCTTGTATAGCAGGATGTTGAATTAGCGGGGTGAGCTCAACCCCTCTTTCCCGGGTGGATTTTTTTGAGAACTCGTTCTTTGACAAATTGAGAGCTGAATCGGAGTAGCATTCTCTATTTTATGCCTCATAGAGTGCCGCAGGAAGGTGATTTTTGCCCTCCGCGGCTAAAATCGTCTCTTTTGCCCTACACCACCGCAAGGGTCCTCATCCGAACCGGATTGTAGGCCGCTGCAGCGAACGTGAAGATCCAGTT
>JARKQW010000173.1 GCA_029974695.1 Syntrophobacteraceae bacterium
CTTTTTCTTTCGTTTTTGGGACCCCAAGCCCCCGAGTTTTCCTTCTTCGAGGAACAAAAACCGGCCCGTGACCTTTACCACGGCCCCGAACGATCCAAAAACGGCCTTTTCCACCCACCTCTTCCCCCAGCAAGGACCCGGGCACTTTGTGCACAATATCCATAATGCCCAGGCCCAGGAAGAGATATTGTGCCAGCGAGCACGAAGCAGCACTCCCCCTCCGCTTTTGTCTCCAAAACCCTCCCTTTGCCCACCCCGAGGTCCCCACGCCCCGGCTTTCCCCTCCCCCCGAGTCCCCGGGAGAAACCCCGTAAAATCCCATTGAATTTACAGCCGTCTTTCCCTAGAGTGAAGAGCACCTCAAAAATGAACGCCGGACAATGTAGGGAAATCATTATGGAAAGTCCTTGGCTGAGCACTACGGGCCGACACATCCTGGCTCTCATCCTCCTATCGGGCCTGCTTATCGGCTTCGGCACCGCCGGATACATCCTCATCGAGGAATTCTCCCTTCTGGACGGCCTTTACATGACCATCATCACCCTCACTACCGTGGGTTTCGGAGAGGTGAAACCCCTCCAGCCCATGGGCAGAGTCTTCACCATCCTGCTCATCCTCATGGGAGCGGGCCTGGTGGCTTACAACCTGGCTTATTTCAGCCAGCTGGTCCTGGATGGGAATCTGCTGGTACTTTACCGGAGGCGTCGATTGCGAAAACAACTGGAACACGTAGCGGACCAGTACATCATCTGCGGATACGGACAAATGGGCAAGATCATCGCCCAGGAGCTCAGCAAGAACCATGTGCCGGTGGTGGTTGTGGAAAATGACCCGTCGGCCGTGGTGAGCATCCGGGAAAAGGAAATCCATTATTTTGCGGGAGACGCCACCGAGGAGGAGACCCTTCTTTCCGCAGGAATTCTTCGAGCCCGCGGATTGATTTCCGTGGTGAGCAGGGATACGGACAGCGTTTTCATCATCATCACCGCCAAGGATCTCAACAAGGACCTCACCATTTTCGCCCGGGCCACAACCCCGGGGGCCGAAAGAAAGCTGCTGAAGGCGGGAGCCACCAAGGTGGTTTCGCCCTATGCCAGCGGGGCGATACGCATCGCCCACAACATCCTGAGGCCCACGGTGACGGATTTTCTGGAATTGGCGCTGTCGGCCGAAGGCATGGAGCTCAGCATGGAAGAGATTCGCCTTCCTTCCGAGGCGGACCTCGTGGGCATGGAGCTCATGTACTCCGGAATCCGGAGCCGGTACAACCTCATCGTAGTCTGCATCAAGAGGAGCAGCGGGGCCATGATCTACAACCCCTCCCCCCAGGAGGTATTGAAGGAGGACGACATCTTGGTGGTCATAGGACCACAGGAAAACCTGAATCGTTTTTCCGCCGATCTTTTCGGACGTCCCCGTCCTTCCCAACGGCCCGGCAGATCTTGATCCGGGCCGCGGGACGTGGCCCTCATAGTGGCCGACGAGGCCTTTGGTACCCAGTCTTTGGCAATGGACCGGGAGATCGGGGGGACCTTTTCGAGGCGAACGTCAACGGGGGCGCCGTCGCCCTGGGGCACCTCGTTGAAGCCTTGGGAGCCCGGATTCCGGCCCCTCTGCTCCGCGAGACGGCCAAACGGGGCGCCGGGAAAGGGTTGGCAACACCGTATATTGGAGGAGGCCAGGGGTCGGCGATCCGTGGAGAACGGCCCTGATTCCCGCCTAATCCTAAAATTTCTTTTCAAGGGGAGGGTTGTGCCATGGAGTATGCAAACGTCTTGTTTGAGATCCGGGACGGCGTGGGGATCCTCACCTTCAACCGACCCAAGGCCCTCAACGCCCTAAATGTTGAAACCCTGGAGGAACTGAACGACGTCCTTGATCGAGTCCGGGAAGACGATGCCGTTCGGGTGCTCATCCTGACGGGATCCGGCGAAAAGGCTTTCGTTGCGGGTGCTGACATATCCGAGTTTCCCAGGATGAACGCCCTCCAAGCGCACCGGTTTGCGGAGCGGGGACAAGAGATTTTTTCCAAGCTCGAGGAGCTTCCCAAACCGGTGATCGCCTGCGTGAACGGCTTTGCCCTGGGAGGCGGCTGCGAGCTGGCCATGAGCTGCGACTTCATTTACGCCTCTTCCCTGGCCAGGTTCGGACAACCCGAGATCAACTTGGGGCTCATTCCCGGGTTCGGCGGGACCCAGAGACTCCCCCGGCTGATCGGTCGGGCCAAGGCCAAGGAACTATGCATGACCGGGGAAATGATCGATGCCCAGCAGGCAATGGAACTGGGATTGGCGGCCAGGGTCTTCCCGCCCGAACAGCTCATGGAGGAAACCCTGAAAGTGGCCCGGCTTTTGGCCTCCCGCAGCCCGGTGGCCCTCCGGGCCCTCAAGCATGCCATTGACCGCGGATGGGACCTGGATCTGCGAAACGGCTGCTCCCTCGAGGCGGAAAGCTTCGGTCTCTGCTTTTCCAGCCAGGATATGAGGGAAGGAGTGGCCGCTTTTCTGGAAAAGCGCAAACCGAATTTTCAGGGAAGCCTTACCCGCTGAGGCAAAGGGGGACGCTCCGACGAGCTGGTTTCCCGCGCAGCACAAACCCGGGGCCCACCGTTCTCGATCAAAGGCAGGGGGCAACCTGTGGACGGAGGACCTAAGAATCTCGATCTTACCCAGTAGAAGTTGATCCAAGAGACGGCCTGCAGGTTTGCCGAGCGCGAGATCGGGCCTGCCCCGGCCGAAACCCGGACTCACCGTCATCCCGGAGAAACTGCGGCCCGGATGGGAGAAGTGGGGTTTATGGGGATCACCATCTCCGAGGAATACGGCGGAGCCGGAATGGATTGCATCGGCTACGTCCCGGCCAGGATTGAAATCTCGGAGGCCGAGCCCCCACGGGCGTCATGATGAGTGTGCCAGCCTCTGCGGCTTTCCCGTCTGCACTTGCGGCAACAAGGGACCGAGGAGGCGGTTTTTAAAGCCCGCGGCCTCGCTGCCGACTCTTCGCGCCGCCTGGCTGGAACGGGGGACGGGACTACGAGCGGGAGGCCGCCATGGACGCTGCCGCCGAAGAAGTTCCGGTCCTTAGCGGTTACGAGTCTTGGAAGGACTATCCCAGGGAGCGGTACCTGGGGGACGAAAAAAGCGCTCGGACCTGGGAGGGGACCAACGAGATCATGCGCTTGGCGATTGCCCGGGACCTGTTAAGGAATCGATGGGACCGGACAGGCTTGGGGATGGGCCGGAAAGACAAAACCCTGGGGGAACGGTGTTTCCCACCAGGGTTCTTTTTCGGAAGGCCTGGGTAATCTCTGGACCAAACTTGCAGCCGTCTTGGCCCTCTGGGACGAACGACTCACGCCGAACGCATCAATCGGCGCTCCCGCCGCTGAATCCTCTTGATGGCTTTCTTCTTCTTGATTCGGCGCCGTTCCCCCTTGGACAAGTAGTAGTTGTGCCTGCGCAAGACGGGTTGGACATTTTTTTGAAAGTCTTTACGGAGCTTGCGTATCTTTTTTTCTATGCTTTCTTTGGTTTCGGCCTCCGTCATCCAGTACTCACCTACCTTTCAGAAAAGCCCCTGTTGGGGCGGACATACCGGAGCCGTCCCACCACAGAGCCTCTCCCCGGACCTGGAGTCCGCGCTCCGAATTTCGATGCGGTGTGGACCTGTGTCGGCAGCCTGCCCGTCTCTCCCATAATCCTTAAATGCTACTTTTTTCCGGGAATCATTGCAAGAAAATAGCGCTATTTTCGGAAAAAAACGATCCTAAGACCCCGAAGCTTCGTCGTAGCGGGAAAAGTGCATGGTGAAGGTCGCTCTTCCCTGGGTGGCGGACCTCAGGGCCGTGGAGTAGCCGAACATCCTGGACAGGGGCACCACGGCCCGCACCACCTGGATCGCCGTTCGGGAGGTGATGCTCTCCACCCTCCCCCTCCGGGCGTTGATGTCTCCGATGACCTCCCCCAGGAACTCTTCGGGTGCCAGGACCTCCACGCTCATGTACGGCTCGAGCAGCAGGGGCTTTCCCCCTTCGCAGGCGTTCTTGAACGCCATCGCCGTCGCCACCCGAAAGGCCAGTTCGCTGGAAACCCCTTCCAGAAAGGTGCCGCCGAATACCACCGCGTCCACGTCCACCAGGGGGTACCCCAGAAGGGGTCCGCTTCCCACGGCATCCCAAATCCCTTCCTCCAGGGCCGGATAGAACATCTCCGGGATCGACCCGTCTCGGACCCGCACCGCCACCCGGTTTCCCGCCCCCCGTTCCCGGGGGCGCAAATGGACTTGGACCCCCGCAAAGTGGCGGACCCCGGCAATTTCTCGATCAAACACTCCCTCGGCCCAGGATTCCTCGGCGAGGGTCTCCAGGTAAACCACCTGCGGCTTTCCTGCGTTGACCCCCACATGATAGTCCCGTTCCAACCGGGACAACACGATCTCCAGGTGAAGCTCTCCCATGCCGCTGATGATGGTCTGCCCCGTGTCCGGATTCTCCTGGTGCTTGAAGGTGGGGTCCTCCTCGGATAGCTTGGCCAGGCTGTCCAGGAGCTTTTCCTGGTCCCCCCGGGTCTTGGCCTCCACGGCGATGGAGATCACCGGCTCATACGTGCCGATGGGCTCGAGGAGAATCGGGCGGGCAGGATCGCAGATGGAATCTCCCGTGGAACAGGACTTTAGCCCCATGACCGCCACGATGTCCCCGGCCCCCGTCTTTTCGATCCGTTCCCGCTTGTTGGCATGCATTTGAAAAATGCGGGAGATCTTTTCCCGGCTTCCTTTGGAGGCATTCAACACGTCCATGCCCACCTGCAGCTTTCCCGAGTAAACCCGCAGGTACGTCAGTTTGCGCCCCTGGTCCATGAAGATCTTAAAAGCAAGGGCCGCCAGCGGATCCTGGTCGCTGCTCAGTCGATGCTCGTTTTGTCGAGTGACCGGGTTCATCCCTTCCACGGGAGGCACGTCCAGGGGAGAGGGCAGAAAGTGCACCACAGCGTCCAGGAGGGGCTGGATTCCTTTGTTCCTCAGGGCCGTCCCGCAGAGTACCGGCACGATCTTCAACTGCAAGGTGAGGCGGCGAAGAAGAGGGATGAGGTCGGCGGCGGAGATCTCTTCCTCCTGGAGGTAGCGTTCCATAAGCTGATCGTCCCACTCGGCCACCCGAGCCACCAGACGGTCCCGGGCATCCGTCACCTCCCCAAGAATCTCCGGGTCGATGTCCACAAACTCATATTCCGACCCCAGCGTCTCGTCCCGCCACACGATCTGTTTCATCTGCACCAGGTCCACTACCCCCCGGAAGTCCGCTTCCCGACCGACGGGAAACTGCAGAGGAAGCGCAACCGTTCGGAACTTCTGCTCGATCTGCTCGATCACCCGCTGGAAATTGGCCCCCACCCGATCCATCTTGTTCACGAAAGCGATCTTGGGAACATGGTACCTGTCGGCCTGGTGCCACACCGTTTCCGACTGGGGTTCCACCCCGCCCACCCCGCAGAACACCGCGACGGCCCCGTCCAAGACCCGCAGGGATCGCTCCACCTCGATGGTGAAATCAACATGGCCCGGAGTGTCGATGAGATGGATTTCATGATCGCGCCAGTGACAGGTGGTGACCGCCGAAGTGATGGTGATCCCGCGCTCTTGTTCCTGTTCCATCCAATCCAGAACGGCGGTCCCGTCGTGCACCTCCCCCATCTTATGGGACCTTCCCGTGTAAAACAGGATCCTCTCGCTCACGGTGGTTTTCCCCGCATCGATGTGGGCAATGATGCCGATGTTTCGGTAGGTCTTGAGCCGACGAACGTCACTCATACCGGTGATCCTCTCAGCCGTAAACCCTGTCTGTTCCCATCCAGCCCCTCCTCGGTGACACCCCGGGACGGCAGTCCTCTTTCGTTCCCCTCTGCTTCTTATCATTGTTTGGAGAGGATAGGTAATGTAGGGAATTGAACGGAATGTGTCAAGTTTGGGTCTTTTACCGACCGGGAAACCCCGGGTGTTGATCTGAGATGAGCGATTCCGAGAGCATCCGGGCGTCATGCCCGTCAAGGCGGGCATCCGGCAGGTATGCACGCTCGTTTCGGATTCCCGCATGCGCGGGAACGACGAAAAGGGGTTCGTACCCGCCAAATCTCTCCATTTGGGGGTGACTTCACGGCATCAAACCGTTGCGAAAATCCTTCTGCCGGACCCCCTGCGGGGGGGGAAGATTCGGATCCTCTAACCTATTGAATTTACATGTCAGTTCAGAATAATTTAGATCTAACTCAAAAAAGCGCCAAAAAGCGAGATTAGCCAAAAAGCTATGCACTAGAATGATTTATGCCGCTAATAGCCGATTCAGACCAGCCCATTTTGTCTGAATATGTTTGCGCGTCTTTGGATAGCTCCCTCAGGCTCACCAATGTCGGAAGAATTTGCCCGTAATCCGGGCTAATTCCTCCAAATCCCGATTTATGGAGTTTGCCTCGGACAATCCCGGCCTGCTAAAAGGGCGGCATCCGAAAACTCTTACGGTGAGAATCCGCGAGGGCCATGATTCTCTTTGAAATGAGAAGAAGGAGGACCAGTATGGCGCCAAAGGCCAAGTTCTGGAGGCACCAACTGGGGAAATCAACCATCTGTCGTAGGCACCCGCTGCTGTACGGCACGCTTCCATTATTTCTTCTGCTCATCGCTTGTTTCACCACCCAAATCGAGGCAAGGACGGAACCCGACACCTGGAGCGAGCTCTCCATTTCCTTTCTCACTCCTGAGAAAATCTCCCACGCAGGCTCCCAGATGTTGACGTCCCTGTCCCCACCTTTTGCAGTGTACAACATTTCCCCAGTAGGAAGGTCGAGGAATCGGGTTCCCATCCACATTCCCAACGAACCTTCCGTTCGCAAGTACATCCAGTATTACCGGAAAGAGGGCCGAGCAACCCTCGCCGGCACCCTGAAACGTTCGTCTCCTTACGTGCCCGTCATGGCCGAGATTTTGGAGTCGAACGGGGTTCCCGCAGAGATGATCGCCATCGTGATGGTGGAGAGTTCCTTTAAAGCCCGTGCCGCATATCGAGGAGCGGCGGGCTATTGGCAACTCCTGCCGGGAACCGCTCGATCCCTGGGACTCAGGGTGGATCGCTGGGTGGACGAAAGAGCCGATCCCATCAAATCAACCCAAGCCGCTGCCAAGTACCTGCGCTCCTTCTACGATCAGTACCAGTGCTGGACGTTGGCAATCGCTGCCTACAACACGGGGGATGCCCCTGTGACCCGGGCAGTGAAGAAATGCAACGCCACCGACTTCTGGGAACTGTACAGGAAGTCCGCCGCTCCCAGCAGGAGCCGGACGTATGTTCCCAAGGTGCTGGCAGCCATGCACATTCTGAGGAACCTGGAAGCCCACGGCTTCGAGTATCCTCGAAACTTTCCCGTATATGACTTTGAATCCATTTGGGTCAACTCTCCTTTGAAACTGGAACAGGTCGCCCAATGGATCAACGTGCCGATCGGTCAGATACGGGATTTGAACTCGTCTCTGGTGCATGACCGTGTGCCCCCCGAAAACGGGTTTGCACTCCGATTGCCCTCGGGAACTCGAGACAAGTTCGACCTGGCGTATGAGGATTACCTGAAAAGGTAAACACTCTGAGGAAGGAACCGGCCCCGCGGATCGTGCCGGACGGCATGAAACCAATGGGTTCACGCGGATGAGTATTCGGATGTTGGCCACTGAGCTCTACCGTGCGATGAGAACAGTGGAGGAGATCAAAAAGAAACTCGAGGAAACAGGTCTTCATCCCTCGATTCGGGGTGAACTGGAAGACCAGCTCAGAGTTGCACGGGCTGAAAGAGATCGGATCAAGGCTCTCATGGAGGGGGCAAAGGCAACGTGAACATTCGCTCACGGGCCTTTGCCCTCTTATTTTTCCAGAATCCCCTCCGATGTCATCGAAAAGCCGCCGCACGCCTCTTCGGACAAGGACCCACGCCGGACCAACCGGTTCGCCCTCGGGGGCTGCATGCCGTGCCAAGGCCTTTCAATTCGCCGCACGCGGAACAGGGACCACAGGTGCACCTGACCACAAAGCGACGGTCCGCCGATCTCAAAGCAACCGGTTCATCGTGCGGAAGAATTCCCCGTTGCCCACCGCCATCGGGTCGGGTTTGGGGTAGGGACTCGAAGCGCGAGGCATTGCCCCCATTGACCGATGTCGAAAGAAGGCCGGAGCAGTGAGGAATCCAGGAATACGGCGAAGGGCCCCGGAGTTCCCGGATGAGGCGGAAAGAACGTTCGAGGATCTCTCTCCTGCGGGGATTCATGAAATTGAAGGGCGAAGGATGGAAGGTTGTGAGGATCCCCCGTATCCTGGGCCATCACACAGCTTGCCGCAAACGTCTTTCATCCGGGCAGGCGGGTGAATCCGGGAGAACCCGGGTGACGGCCGTCCCCAGGCACACCACGCCTTGGGCCCGAGAATGTCCAGTTCTCTCCTGAGGGGGTTCGATACCGAGCATCTTCCCGGATCTCCCCGTAGAGGTCTTCGAGCAGTGTGCATGGGTTCGGATCCGCCTTCAATACTCGATCCCCCTCTGGGCCTTGAGGCCCCGATCATGATACGGATGCTTCAGGGGCACCATTTCCGTCGCCAGGTCGGCCAGCGAGATCAGGGCTTTGGGGGCGTTTCTCCCCGTCACCACTACGTGGAGCCCCGGGGGCCGATGCTCCAGGACTTCCAGGACCTCCTCCCAGGGCAGGAGCCCGTAGGAGAGGACGTAGTTCAACTCGTCCAGAACGATCAAGCCGTAGGCGCCGCCCGCGATGGCCTCTTTGGCCTTCTCCCACCCGGATCGAGCAAGCTGCCGGTCTTCCTCGAGGCTTTCCTTCTGCCAGGTGAAACCCGTCCCCAAGGGCAGGATCTCGATGCAGTCCAGTTTCTGCACGGCATGAAGCTCCCCATAGGACCGGGACCCCTTGATGAATTGAAGAAAGAGAACCCGCATCCCATGTCCTGCTGCCCGCAGGGCCATGCCCAGAGCTGCGGTGGTCTTTCCCTTGCCGTTCCCGGTGAACACCACCAGGAGTCCCTCTTCCATCCTCTCCTCCCCCAGAGGCATTCCGCGAAATGCGGGTGATCTTACCCCCGAACCCCGCCTATGGAAAATCGAAAAAAAAGCGGGCACTGCGGCCCGCAATTGAATCTTCCTGTTGCCGGTTCCCGTGGCCCCACCATCGAACTGGCTCGGTTAAGGGGCCTATTCCCCGGGAAGACTTCGCCTGTTCCTAGTCCGCGGCAGTCTTCTCGCCGGTCGATGCCTTGGTTTCCTTCTTGGTTGCTTCTCCCTTGGACGCCGAACAACTCTGGTTCTTTCCGGAATAGTCCGTTACGTACCAGCCCGAACCTCTGAGGTGGAAAGTACTCATGGAGATCAGCTTGTGGAGCTCGCCCTTACAGTGGCTGCATTGTGTAAGAGGCGGGTCCGAAAACTTTTGCATGGCCTCGAGGGTCTTCCCACACTTCAAGCATTCGTACTCGTAGATTGGCATACCAGAAACCTCCTTCATCTAGACTTTCATCACGAGGCATGATCGCTCGGGGAAAAACTCAGGTTCCATTATAAAACCCCGGCATCCTTTGTCAAGATCCCATTGCCCAACGGAGGAAGCGGCGGCGGGGCCTCGGGGAAGGACTCCCCCCCGCCCTTGCGTCCCAAGGGTTGCAGGCCCCGGAAATACCCGGGGTTGCTCTCGGGGCCCCCCCGCTCGCTCGGTCCTTTGCGAGGCCGGACTTACGGGGCTACCTGGACCAGCTGTCCGCCGGATACCTGGAGGATCAGGTAGCTTCGTTCCACGTTCCCCCCGGGGGTGAAGAAATAGCTTCCGGCGATTCCTTCGTAACCCCGAATCTGAAGCAGGTTCTGCAGCAAACCGGCCCGATCCATGTTCGAAGCCCCCCCTGCGTATCGCGCCTGCAGGAACAGCATCATGGCGTCGTAGGCCTGGGCCTCCAGATAAGAAGGGGCAGCCCCGTAAAATCGTTGGTATTTCTCCCGAAAGGCTCGAACTTGCGGAGACGCAGCTTCGGCAAAGAAGGGGGTCGCAAAGAGGGCCTGTTCCACGTAAGCCCCTCCCGCTTGAACCAGGGGGGCCTCTCCCCACAGATTGGTTCCCAACAGGGTTGCCCCAACGACGTTGTTGTAGGGAAGCTGCGGAGCAATGAGGGTCACCGTCTGGACCTGATCCGGGATGAACAGTGCCTCGAAGGGGGTCACATCCACTCCCGTGGGAGGGACGTTCTGCTTGGCCAGGTTCATGAGCTTCTGAATGGGCTCTTTGAAATCCGTACTCCGATCCTTGTAGGGCACGCTGGCCAAAAGATTGCCTCCCTGCTCCTGAACCACCTCCGAAAAAACCTTGGAGAGTCGCAGGCCGTATCGATCGTCCGGGTAGAGGACCGCGAATCGGGTGTATCCCAGTTTTTCCCTGCAGTACTTGACAAGGGTTTGGACCAAGTCGTGATTGTCCAGAAAAACGTGGAGCACGAAGGAGTGGTCCGCGGATTCCTCGTCTCTTTGGGTCAAGGCCAGGAGCGGAACTCCCCACCGGTTGGCGATGGGGGAAACCTCTTTGGCGGACTGGATGCCCAAGGGGCCGATGACCGCAAGGACCTGGTCCCCTTCGACCAGATCTTCGAAGGCCTTGCCGGACCGGCCCGATTCGGCGGGGGCGTCTTTTACCACCAGGGTAACCGGCTTGTCGGGGTGGCCGGCCTTCCAGTCTTCCATGGCCATGGAGAGGCCCCGCAACACCAGACGGCTGTATTTTTCATACTGTCCGTTGAGGGGAAGGATACACCCGACCCGTTCGGCACGGACCCCGATCTCCACCTCAGCAGGGGCGCCGGTCCCAGGGCCCCCCCGGAGGGATTCCCGGATCTCGGAAGCCAGGGGGTGCGTAGGGTTCTGCTTCAGGAGCTCCCGCAACCGCTCTTTGCCGGCTTCGGCATCTCCTTTCCGGGAGTCCAGCTGGACGAGCCGATATTCCAGGAATACCCGCATGAAGCTCGAGGACTCCTTCTTCATCAAGCGGGTTACTTTCGATTCATTGGCGTCTTTGAGCAGATCCAGGGTCGGTTTGACCAGGCCCTCTTGTTCCGCAGGGGTCTTGGCTGCGGCAAACCCCGCTGCGGCCCATTCGAAACCCGTCTCGACATCCCCCTCCTCCGCCAGGATTTTCACCATGAGCTCGCTGAGTCCCCTCCGGACTTCGGGCTGTCCCGACGAAGCATCCCACAGGGAAGTCACTTCCTTCATCATCTGCTTCTTATGGCCCGCGGCAGCCATGGCCCTGAACCGATCCAACCGGGCAGCATTGATTCCCTCCCAGCCGGGAAAAGCATACACGAGGTAGTCCAGGTACTGAAGGGCCCGGTCGGGTTGTCCCATTTGGAGATAGATCTGGCCCACCCGGTGAAATCCTTTGGCGGCCAAAGCCGTATCGGGGTAAGTCTGAATGATCCTCTCCCACATGGAAATGGCCGCCGCCGTTTTCCCTGCTTTGTACTCCTGTTCGGCCTTCCCGGCCAAAGCCTCCGCACCGGGAGGGGCCGGGGACAGAGTCCTCACCGGGGCACTCGTGGGAGGCGATTGAGACACAGGGGCACAGCTCGAAAGAAACAGAACGACCGTAAAGATCGAGAACCAGGGGCTTTGTCGCATCATAGGACTCATATTCTTTGAACCGGCAGCTGGGAGTCGATACGTCCGAAGCAGTTTTCCTTTAAAAACAAGGGCACACGAAAAATCGTGTGCCCTTTTATGCTGGAAGTAGCGGAGTCCGTCAATGGAAAAGCACCAATT
>JARKQW010000224.1 GCA_029974695.1 Syntrophobacteraceae bacterium
ATGCTGAGTGAAGATTTCGAGCAAAGGGATGAATCCTACGGGTGGGCAGTTTCGGCTTAAATGCAACTTCGTATGAGAGCTGTGCGGGATCTCCCGTCACGGGAGACCCCAAACACATTCTTCCCCAACGGGGGAAATAGCCGCCGGTTGTCGGTCCGGCGGAGTTTTTCCCGGGTGGGGTCACGGATTCGATGTGCGGGGTTGGGGATGGAGAAGCTCTGAGTTGACGGCCGGGGTCTTCAGCCGGCATATTGATGACGTAGGTGTCGGACCCTGGGACCACCCACCCGGCATGTTAAGATCACAGGGGTTTGCGGCATGCAGCTGCAGCTGGTATTTGTTGGAAAGACCGCTCTTTCCCCCATCGATGCGGCCATTGATCGCTACCTGGAGCGCCTGGTTCACTTCGTTCCCACCCGGGTGCATCACGTCAAGGCGGAGAAGATCCTCCCCAAGGCCCGAGAAGCCCGTATTCGGGAAAAGGAAAGCGATCGCATTCTGGACCTGGTGGGAAAAGAAGGCTCGCTCATCGTCTGGGACCGGAGGGGGCGTGCGCTGGATTCCGTTGGCCTTGCCGGGTTCCTGCAACAGTTGGTCGACCGGGGGGGGTCCAAGGTTTGGATGGTGACGGGGGGACCCTTGGGGGTTTCTCCCCGGCTCCTCGATGCGGCCGATTCCGTGCTGTCCCTCTCCCGGATGACTCTGCCGCACGATCTTGCCCGCCTGGTGTTGGTCGAACAGCTCTATCGCGCCTACACCATTCTCCGGGGAGTCCCCTACCACAACGAATAATGTGCCGGGGCGGGAGGATTTCCCCCCGCTCCCATTCTTTCGGCAGGACGCCCCTCGAGCGGGGCCGGCGGACCAGTCGACGGATTCCCGGGGTCGAGCGCCGGTACTTGAGCCTCACCCACGGGGCGCCCGGCACCTTTCAGACGGCGACTACTTCGCTGACACCGGGAACTTCCTGCTTGATGATTCTCTCGATTCCGGCCTTGAGGGTCATCTGGCTCATGGGACAACCATGGCAGGCACCCTGCAACCGGACCTTGACGACGGTGCCGTCCACGCCCACCAGTTCAACATTGCCCCCGTCACGCTGCAGCATGGGTCGAATCTTTTCCAACGCCTGTTCCACTTGTTCGCGCATTCCCGTATTCCTCCTTTGAAGTGGTTTTAGGTTGATTCTATAACCGTTTGAGGGCTCAAAAGCAAACAAAACGCCCCGGAGAAGAACCGCACAAGACCCCATTGGCTCCTGGCCGAGGGTGGGTTTGCGAACCCTCCTTTCCCCTCCCCCGGCCTCTCCCACGGACGGAGGAGAGAAGAACGGGCGGCCGTCGAGGGGCGGGAAAAATGCGGGCGGTCCTCGATGGAGGGGAGAGAACTTCCCCAGCTCCGGCGGCCTCTAACCTGGAAGACGGTCCCGATTTCCCTCGACCACCGTAGGAATGTTAGTGGAATTAGGCAGTTAAAACCGCTTCCCAATTGATTTATGCGCTAAACTTCGATACATTGGTCCTAGCCCTCGCCCGGCGGTGGGGAAGGTGGGAAGACCACGACGATCCGACCGAGGTCGGCCTGGGGGCAGGATCTGCAGGATTTCGGACCACGTCCGGCAGACCGGGGGACCATTCCCTACCGGGAATCCCGACGAATCGCGAAAGCACCGACTACACCGGAGTGACAACCATGCGCCAGTATCGATTGGTAGCGAGGATCTCTTCCCAGGAACTGGAACGGAGAGTGGACGAACTGGCCCGGCAGATCAACCGGGATTACCAGGGAAAGCAGGTACTGCTCATCGGAGTGCTCAAAGGGGCCTATGTCTTCCTTGCGGACCTTGCTCGACGACTTTCCTTTCCCGTGGAAGTGGATTTTGTTCGTCTATCGAGCTACGGAAACAAGGCCGAGTCGAGTGGGTCCGTCCGGATCACCAAGGACATCGAAGTGGACATCCAGGGTCGTCATGTCCTCGTGGTGGAAGATATCGTGGATACGGGAATCACCCTGGGCTGGTTTCTGGAACGGCTCCGGGAGCGGAAACCCGAATCTCTGAAACTGTGTGCCCTGATCGACAAGTTGGAGCGAAGGGAGGTGGAGGTGCCCGTCGATTACGTGGGCATTCGCCTGGAAAGCGGCTTTCTGGTGGGCTACGGCCTGGACTACTCGGAGAGGCATCGGAATCTCCCGGACATCCGGGAGGTGGAGTTCACCGACTGAAGACACCGCCGGGGAACGAGCTTCGCGGACCGGGATTCCGGGGATCGCCGTTTTTCATTAAAGGAAGAGGCACCATGATCGTCACGTGTGAAAGCTGCAAGACCAAATTCCGATTGGACCCGAGCCTCCTCAAAGGGCCCAGGGCCAAGGTCCGCTGTTCCCGTTGCGGACACACCTTTCGGGTCGCCCCCCCCGAAGAGGAGGTGCTCATTCACATCGACCTGTCCGAGGATGCCCTGGGGCAGGAAGAGGCGGCCCCGTCCCGCATCGGAACGCCCGCTCCGCCTGCTCCCGTCCGCCCCGGCAAACAAGGCCCCTTCCGAAAGATCTGGGTCCTGATCCTTCCTCTGGTTCTCATCGTGGCCGGGGCCGTGTACTTCTTCAGTCGCTCCGACAGCAAGCCCGGCTCGCCTTCGCCCCCTTCCTCCGTGGAAGTCAAACAGCCGACCGTGACCATCCTGGATTCCACCCAGGCCTATTTTCTCGAGAACTCCCACGCCGGACAAATTTTCGTGGTGGAAGGCGAGGTCGTCAACGAGTCCCCCAAACCGGTGAGCTTTGTTCTCCTGGAAGGCAAGCTCTACAAGCGGGACAATAAGGTGGGCCAATCCCAGCGATGCTATGCGGGCAACGCCATGAATCGAAAGGAGCTCGCCCAGCTGAGTGTCACCGACATTCAGAATCACATGATGAACCGGGAGGGGAAGGACCTCTCCAACGTCAACATTCAGCCGTCCCGGAGGGTCCCCTTCATGCTGGTGTTCCACAATCTGCCGGAGATGGATCTGCTGGGAGACTACAGCGTCGAGGTGGTGAGCGCCAAGCTCGATTGATTTTCGGCCTGTGGCGCGTGGTTCGGGGGCTTATGGGTCGGCAAGGGGGCTTCGGGGGACGGGCGGGATGAAGTTAACCCCTTGAAGTAACAAAAAAATTGACAAGGCGATTGGTTCGGTGTTAAAGAGCCCGTGTCAACTGCCCGATAATTGTACGGAAACAATCGTCTTGGATCTGCAGTAAGGAAGATGGAAAACCATGCTCGACCTCAAATTTGTCCGCGACAACATCGATCGCGTGAACCAGATGCTCGAGGACCGTCACATGGACACGGACTTGAAGGCCTTCCTGGTCCTGGACGAGAATCGGCGCAGGATTCTTCGCCGGGTCGAAGAGCTCAAATACCGGCGTAACGTGGCTTCCGAGGAGATTTCCCGCCTCAAGAGGGAAAAGAAGGACGCATCCCGGCAGATTGGGGAGATGCGGGAGGTGGGAGAGCAGATCAAGGCATTGGACTCGGAGCTGGCGGCCATTGAAGAGGCGTTCCGGGAGGTCCTCCTTCTCATCCCGAACATGCCCCATGAATCCGTGGCCGTGGGCCTGGACGAAAAGGACAACCCGGTCGTGCGCACCTGGGGGGCGGCCCCCGAGTTTTCCTTTGATCCCAAGCCCCACTGGGAGATCGGAGAAAACCTGGGGATCCTCGATTTCGAGAGGGCTTCCCGGATGACGGGGGCGCGCTTTGCCCTATACTGGGATTCGGGTGCCGCCCTCGAGCGGGCGCTCATCTCCTTCATGCTGGACCTTCACACCCGGAGGCACGGCTACACGGAGGTCCTTCCGCCTTTTATGGTCAACAGCAACAGTCTTCTGGGGACGGGACAGCTTCCCAAGTTCAAGGAAGACCTTTTCAAGATCGAGGGCCGGGACTTTTACCTGGTTCCCACCGCAGAGGTCCCCGTGACCAACATTCACGCCAATGAGGTCCTCGACGAGGAGACCCTGCCCCGGTACTACACCGCCTACACCCCTTGCTTTCGCTCCGAAGCGGGGTCTTACGGCAAGGATACCCGGGGGCTGATCCGACAGCACCAGTTCAACAAGGTGGAATTGGTGAAGTTCGTTTCTCCGGCCACCTCCTATGACGAGCTCGAGCGGCTGCTGGCCAATGCCGAGACCGTCCTTCAGGAGCTGGGCATCCACTACCGGGTGGTGATGCTTTGTACCGGGGACCTGGGGTTTTCCGCTTCCAAGACCTACGACATCGAAGCCTGGCTGCCCGGCCAGAACACCTATCGAGAGATTTCCTCGTGCAGCAATTTCGAGGCGTTTCAAGCACGCCGGGCCAACATCCGGTTCCGTTCCAAGGGCCGTTCCAAGACCGATTTCGTGCACACTCTGAACGGTTCGGGCTTGGCCGTGGGGAGGACCCTGGTGGCCGTCCTCGAGAATTACCAGCAGGAAGACGGGACGGTGCGGATCCCGGAGGTGCTTCGACCCTATATGGGGAACGCGGAGAGAATCGGTCCCAGACCGTGATTCTTTCATGTCAGAACAACAAGGAGCATGGAACATGACGAAAAGTCAGCTCATCGAGGCGCTGGCGAAGGCGGAGGGAATCACGCTGAAGGCTGCCGAAACGGCGGTCAACGTGACTTTTCAGAGCATGGAGCTTGCCCTCATTCGTTCGGACCGGCTGGAGATTCGAGGGTTTGGCAGTTTCAAGGTCAAATATTACGAAGGCTACAAGGGAAGAAACCCCAAGACCGGCGAGCTGATCGAGGTGCAGTTCAAGAAGCTGCCCTTCTTCAAGGTGGGCAAAGAGCTCAGGGAACGGGTCAACGGGGGGGAACCCGAAGCGGAAAGTTCCAAGGAGAAATGAGTCGCGAGGTCTCCGGGAGACGACCGGAGCTCCGTCCATGTCTCTGTGCCGCGGACGGGAAGGAGAAGGTCAAGGTCCCGGCGGTGGCCGACGACTATTTCTCCCGCATGAACAGATAATAAATGTTGACCGCGATGATCAGGACCGCAACCCCCAGGAATTCCATGAGTTTGGAGACGGGAATGGCTTCCCCTGCGGCGGGAAGCCTGGTCTGAACGAAGACGAGAAACACCACGACGGAGGCGCTCACCAGAAGGATTCGGAAGTGCCTTCGGAGAATGAGATAACCGAGCACGGGGACCAGCACCAGCCATGTGAAAGGGCTCGAGAGCGCCTTTTGCCAGTCGACCCGGGCGATCATGTCCATAATTTTGGTCACGTCGTATTCCGACAGAAACCGAACGAATTCCTGCCAGGCGGTTTTTATCTGATCCACGGCCGTTATCTTCCGTATCGAATGTCAAAACTCTCCAAATCCCCTCGATAGACCTCTTCCTGCACATCCACCCGATCTACCCGGCCGAAGGGACTCCCCTCCCGGCACCACTCGATCATGCGCGCAACCTTGTCCTCGTCACCTTCAAAAACCGCTTCCACCCTGCCGTCGGCCAGGTTTCGCACCCACCCGGCGATCCCTCCCTCGGCCAGGGCCGCGTCCCGCGTGTAGGCGCGAAAAAAGACCCCCTGCACCCTCCCGGAAATGGTTACTCGAACTCGCTTCTTTTGCACGGACGAGCCCTCCTCATCCATCGGAATCGGGTCTTGCGCCCCCTCGAAGGCGAGCCAGGAACTCCTCCTCCTCCATGACCTGCGTCCCCAGGGTGCGCGCCTTCTCCAGCTTGGAGCCGGGGTCCTTGCCTATAATGAGGATGTCCGTGGCTCCGCTCACGCTGGAAGTAACCCTGGCTCCTCGATCCGTCAACATCCCGATGGCTTCCTGCCGGGTCATCTTTTCCAGGGTCCCCGACAGGACCACAGTCTTGCCGGTCCAAAAATCCTCGAGGACGGGAGCCGGCGGCGAACTCTCCCGGAACCGAATTCCGGACCCCAGGAGGTCCAGCACCAGTTCCCGGTTGGCCGGGTTGGCAAAATAGGTCCGAACGCTGAAGGCAACCACGTCTCCCACCCCGGGGATGGCGGTCAACTGGGCCTCGCCGGCATCCATCACAGAGGGAATCGACGGGAGGTGCGCCGCCAGGAGTTGGGCCAGGTGAGAGCCCACATGGGGGATCCCCAAGGCATACAGAAAACGGGGCAGGGTTGTTTCCTTGCTCCGTTCCACAGCCTCCACCAAGTTGCTTGCGGACTTTTTCCCGAAACCGGGGAAGGATTCGATGTCCCGGGGTTGTAGCCGGTAGAGGTCGGCCACGGAGCGCAGGACCCCTTGCTCCACCAAGAACGAGACGATCTTCTTCCCGAGCCCGTCGATATTCATAGCATCCCGGCTCGCATAATGCCAGATGGCTCCTTTGATCTGGGCCGGACAATTGCGATTGAGGCATCGGTGGACACTTTCGTCCGGAAGCCGAACCACCGGCTGCCCGCACGACGGGCACCACGGAGGCATTCGAAAGGCCTGTTCGCTTCCCGTGCGGCGGGAACGGACCACCTCGAAGACCTCCGGAATCACGTCCCCGGCCCTTCGCACCCGCACCGTATCATGCAGGAGGATGCCTTTCCGGTCGATTTCATCCTGGTTGTGCAGGGTTGCCCTCTGGACCACAACTCCGCCCACATTCACCGGTTCAAGAACCGCCACCGGGGTGAGGACTCCCGTACGCCCCACCTGAACGCGAATGTCCAGGATGCGGCTTTCCGCCTGGTGGGGAGAAAACTTGTAGGCAATGGCCCACCGCGGGCTCCTGGATTTTTCCCCCAGGCGCCGCTGAAGATCGAGCCGATCGACCTTGACGACCATTCCATCGGTTTCGTAGGGCAGCCTCTCCCGTTCTTGCTCAAGAATTCGGAAGAAATCAACGGCCTCTTGAATGTTTCTACAGAGGCGGGAGCGGGGGTTGACGGGGAGTCCCCACTGGCGAAGCCGTTCGAGTACTTCCCACTGGCTTTGAAAATCCACCCCCTCCCATTGTCCGATCCCGTAAAAGAAGGCTTTGAGCGGTCGGCCCGCGGTGACGGAGGAATCCAGTTGCCGCAGGGACCCGGCGGCGGCGTTTCGCGGATTGGCGAAAACCGGTTCCCCGGCTGCTTCCCGGCTCCGGTTCAGGGCTTCGAAGTCCTTCCGGTCCATGTACACCTCGCCCCGGACAGCCAGGAGTGTGGGGACGGGCTGCCCCTCCGGGGAAGAAAACAGCTGCCACGGGATTGACCGGATCGTCTTCACATTCAAGGTAACATCTTCCCCGACAATCCCGTCCCCCCGGGTCCCCGCCCGTACCAGCGTGGAACCTTCGTACACGATTTCCACCGCCAGGCCGTCCATCTTGGGCTCCGCCACGTACGCCGGGTCCTCCGCAGGACCCAGGAGCTTTTTCACCCGTCGGTCGAATTCAAAAACCTCGCTCTCCTCCATGGCGTTTTCCAGGCTCAACATCGGAACGGCGTGTTCGAAGGGTTGAAAGGATTCCAGGGGAGGAA
This sequence comes from Syntrophobacteraceae bacterium, assembly GCA_029974695.1. Classification (GTDB taxonomy): domain Bacteria; phylum Desulfobacterota; class Syntrophobacteria; order Syntrophobacterales; family Syntrophobacteraceae; genus JAGPLX01. The sequence goes on from JARKQW010000224.1 coordinate 7,475, forward strand.
ACCCGACCCTTTGGGACGGGGAGTCCGGCGTGACGAGCTCAGGGTGGGCCGACTCGATGCGGAGGAGCTCCCGGTAGAGGGCGTCGTAGTCCGCATCGCTGATCTCCGGTCGGTCCAGGGCATAGTACAGGTAGTTGTGGCGCCGAATCTCCCGGCGCAAGGACTCCAATTCCCGGCGGACCCTGTCGGCTTCGTTGTTCATCCGGCCACGTCCTCACGTCACGAGGTTGTTGGTTCCGACCCGGAGGCCGCCTGCCGGGCAGGTCCTTCGACGGGTCCATCCGTTTGCCGATGATCCGGGTCCCGCCCCTCAGGGAAGGCTTCCCAAAGGCCTGCGACGGCTTCCAAAACCCATTCTACCAGTTTTTCCCGGGCCCGGTGGAAGCGAGCCTCCCGAAACCCGTGGGTCCATTTGCCGCCGAAGAGCTCATCGGAGACCACAAGAACCGTCGCCAGCTCGATTCCCCTGAAATGGGCCACGCTGAACAAGGCCGAGGTCTCCATTTCCACGGCCAGCGCCCCGGCTTCTCCGTAAAGCCGAACCTTCGAGGCCGTCTCCCGGTAGGGGGCGTCCGTGGTCCAGACCTTTCCTTCATGGAAAACCAGTCCCGTTTCACGGGACTTCTCCCTGAGGACCCCCAGAATTCGAGTGGAGGGAGCGGCCTTCCCCGGGTCCTCGAGGTAATGGAGGGACGTCCCTTCTTCGGAGAAAGCTCCGGTAGGCAGAACGACGTCCCCAATTCGAACCCCCGGCTGCAGGGACCCGCACCATCCCAGGGTCACGACCCGTCGGACTCCGAGGGCGATCATCTTTTCGAGGACCATGGCTGCCTGGGGAGCGCCGATCATGGGACCCACACAGGCCACCTCCCCGTACGAGCCGCCCAAAATACGGACGTCGGCCAGGAACAAGGTCCTATCCCTGCGGGTTGCGCCCGCATGAACCCGACACAAGGATTCCAGGTCTTGGGAGGTAAAAACTACAAGGGCAAGGGGCGGAAGCGGGTCCTCTCGTCTTCCCTTCCGGGGTTCAATGAGAGCGGGCCTTTCATGGGTCGGCATTCAAATTGCCAGGGGAACCATGGGAGGATCTGTTCGACGGGGTTTCCGCTCCCGGACGCGACGCAGGAAAGAGCGGAAACCCCCGCAGTCTATTTTACGGATTCTCTCAGCTTGCTGCCGGGCTTAAACTTAACCACCTTGGAGGAAGGAATCGTGATTGTCTGGCCGGTCCGGGGGTTGCGGCCTTCTCGCTGGGACCTCGTGGCGACCTCGAAGGTGCCGAACCCGACCAAAGTGATCTTGTCCTCGGCGGCAAGGGCCTTCCCTACAGCCGAAATGAAACTGTTGAGCGCCTTCTCGGCTGTAGCCTTGGTGATGCCCGCTCCCTCGGCGATCTTAGCCACCAACTCCGTCTTCGTCATTTTCTCCTCCTAGTCACTAAGGGTTGCAATGTGCTCCTAGCCCCTCACCCATTCGATATCTGGATTTGATTGCCCTCGATCGGCCTCAACCCGCATGGATCGGCATTATACCCGGACAATACCGCATAGCAAGCAATAAATCGGCTGAAAAGCAGCTTTGGACAACATTTCTCGGGGGTTTTGCCCCTCTGAGGACCCCAAACAACCCAACGGACCCAGCCTCGTTTCCCCTACCCCACCCCTCTTCCCCCGGGGGGGGGAGAGGGGGCTTCCACCCCCTCGCTCCCGGCAGCCGGCATTGTTACCCTCCCCCCCCCGACTCACCAGCAATCCCACCTGGTTAGGATTGAAAATTTCGTTTTCGTAGAAGCGGCGTCCTGCCGCGAAATGTGGTCGCGGCAAGATGCCGCTCCTACAGCAAAGAAAAGAGGCGCCGGAACGTGATTTACAAAGCTAAACAGGTATCACCGACCGACCAACCAACCCCTGGCCCCCCGACTCCCAACCAACCTCTCCCCGGTGGGCTCCGCTTCGCTTCACCCACCCTACACCGTTGCCCAACCCCTCGCCCCTCGCCCATTTCACTTTGACCTCATCGACCACATGTGATACCTGCAACCCAGGAGGGCCTGGAGCATCCATCCCCCGGGAAGCCGTCCAAAGGGAAAGAGGGTCTCTTGTTTGCCGAAGTAGCCGTGTTCAGCGCCATGGAGAAGACTCTCCACTATCTGGTCCCCGAATCCATGGAGCACGAGATGGGTGCGGGAAAGCGGGTCCTGGTCCCCCTGGGGCGTCGGGAAGCCATGGGGCTGGTTCTCGCCCTGGATTCCTCTCCCCCCTCTCTTCCGAAGACCGTTCGTCTTCGACCCGTCCTCTCGGTCTTGGATTCCCAACCGGTGGTGCCCGACGAGCTCCTTTCCCTGTGCCGTTGGATGTCCTTCTACTACTTCCATCCCTGGGGAGAGGTTTTAGAGACCGTCCTTCCCCGGGAACTCTCCGTCTCTCCCCAAGTCTGTTTCCGGCTGACCCCCGGGGCAGCGACGGCGAAGGCGTCCCGGCAGGACCGGGAAATCCTTCTCGCCATCGAGGAGGCGGGGGCCCTCTGCATGGGGGAACTCGCCGGGAGGATCCCCGAAAGCACGCATCTTTCCCGCCGGGTTCGAAGCCTCGAGGGGCGGGGTCTGCTGACCCGCTTCTTCCGATGGAATTCTTCGAGGGTTTCTCCCAAGAAGGTTAAAACGGTGCGGCTGATTTCCCCGCCGTCCCCGGATTTTTTGTCTCGGAGCCCAAACCTGGGGCGCCTGGTGGGACTTCTCGAGGAGTCCGAAGGACCGCACCCGCTGCCTCTCCTGCGGCACCGGGTGCCCAATGCGGACTACTGGGTCGGGCGCCTGGCCCGGGAGGGATGGGTCGAGGTCGATACCTTTCAGGAAGTCCGAGAGTCCGCGTGCGCCCAGGACCTGGCGCGGCCTTCGGAGATCATCCCGACCCGGGAGCAGCAGGAGGTGGTCCAATCCGTCCTCCCTTCCCTCCTCCGAAGGCGTTTCGAGACCTTTCTCCTTTACGGGATCACCGGGAGCGGCAAAACGGAGATCTATCTTCGACTGGTGGAAAAGGCGATCGAGCAGGGGCGCGGTTCCATCGTCCTGGTGCCCGAAATCGCCCTGAGCACTCAGATGGAGCCCATATTCCGCCATCGATTCGGGGCCGACCTGGCGGTCTGGCACAGTGGGCTCCCCTCGGGAGTCCGTTACGATCAATGGCGGGAGGTGCTCGAGGGAAGAAAAAGGATTGTGCTGGGGGTCCGTTCGGCGGTATTCATGCCGGTACCCGACCTGGGGCTGATTCTCGTGGACGAAGAACATGATCCGTCCTACAAGCAGGACGACCGGTTGCGCTACCACGCTCGGGACGTGGCCCTCATGCGGGCCAAGGCCCTGGGAATCCCGATCGTCCTGGGATCGGCAACCCCCTCTCTCCAGTCCCTCCACCAGTGCGGCTTGAACCGGTACCGGCTGCTCACCCTGTCCCGGAGGATCATGGAACGTCCCCTGCCGGAACTGGTCCTGGTGGATATGCGGCGCCAGAAGGGCCGGGACCGGATCCTGTCGGCGGAACTCAAGGAGGCGTTGCGGCAGACGACGGCGGACGGAAAGCAGGCCCTGGTGTTTCTCAACCGCCGGGGGTTCGCGACGTTTGTGCTGTGCAACACCTGCGGCGAGGTGATCCGATGCTCCCGTTGCAGCGTGAGCCTCACCTTCCATCAAAAGCAAAACCTCCTGCGCTGTCATTACTGCGGCATGGAGAGATCGATTCCCGAGCAGTGCCCTTTCTGTTCCCGGTCTTCCCTGTTTCCCCTGGGATTCGGTACGGAACGGGTCGAGGAAGAGATTCGGCATTTGTGTCCCCGTGCCCGCGTGGTGCGGGTGGACCGCGATACGGTTCGCCGTTCCGGGCAGATGGTGGAATGCTTCAACGCCGTGAGGAACGAAGAAGCGGACATCCTGATCGGAACGCAGATGGTGGCCAAAGGGCATGACTTTCCCGGCATCACCCTGGTGGGCATCGTGAATGCGGACATGGGCCTCCAGATGTCCGATTTTCGAGCGGGGGAAACCACCGTCCAGCTGCTCATGCAGGTGGCCGGGAGAGCGGGACGGGGGGACAAGCCGGGGCGCGTCCTGATTCAAACCTACAATCCCACCCACTACACCATCCGGTCGGTCCTGGAGATGGACTACCTGGGATTCGCCCGCCGGGAGCTCGAATCCCGGGAAAGACTCCAGTACCCGCCCCATGCCCGCCTGACGAGGTTCGTCCTCACCTCCCCCCGGGAGGACGCGGCTGGCAAGGCGGCCCGGGAACTGGGCCTTCTGTGCGAAAGGATTGCCGGGGAGCTTCGTCCCCGGGGAGTGAACATCGCTCTTTTGGGCCCCTCCCCCGCTCCCCTCACCCGGCTCCACAATCAATACCGCTACCACCTCTTTGCCAAGAGCTGGACCAGCCGGGAGATGCAGGCCTTCGGGGAAGCGGTGGTCCGGCAGATGAGGCTTCAGCCCTTTTTGAAAAACGTCTCCTGCACCATCGACCGGGACGTGATGAACAGCCTCTGATTTTCGGCCTATTTCCTGCCGGGTTCTCCGGGATTCATCATGGGGGGAGCGGCCTTGTCCCCGGCCAGGAGGTCTCCCCGGTATTCGACCCCGTAGATGTAGAGCATGACCATGGCGAAGGCGAGGCTCAGAGGCCCGTACAGGACACCGGCCAGCCCGAAGTACTGAACGCCTCCGATGATGGCCAGGAAGATGTAAAACGGCGAGAGAGAAAGAGCGCCCTGGCCCCTCATGAGGTAGGGACGAAGGAAGTTGTCGAAGGAGCCTACCAGGAGCACAAACCAGGCCGCAAGGAAGACGGCGGACTTCACACTGCCGAAGAGCAACAGGTACAGGGCGCACGGCACCCACACCAGGGCGGTCCCCACCAGGGGAATCAGGGACGAGAAGGCCAGGACCGTGCCCCAGAACAACCCGGGGATTCCCACCAGGGAAAGACCGATCCCCCCCACAATCCCCTGGCACAGCGCCGTCAGGAAGCACCCCATGAACACGGACCGGGCAACCATGCGAATGGTGTCCAGGATCCGGTCCTCCTGCTCCTTTCGCAGGGGAGAAAAGTACCGGCCCCGCTCGATCATCTCGACCCCGTCCCGCACCAGGTAGAACAGGACGAAGATCATCACCAGGAAGTGCATGAGCAGGGTAGCGGCGTTGCCCAGGAGGGTCGCGCCCCGGGCAAGGATGAATTGTCCGACGTTTTTGCTGACCTGGAGCAGGTTGCTCTGGAAGTCGATTTTGTGCAGCTCGAGGGACCCGAATTTCTCCTCGAACCAATCCAGGTATTCGAGGATCTTGGGATCGTGGGTGAGTTTCAGGAGGTTCCCGGCCTTGAGCCATTCATTGATCTGGTTGACGGATTGCAGACCCTGGGCCACCAGGGCCGTCGAGAAGAAGAACACGGGAAGGGCGATGACGAAGGTGAAGAGGAACACGATGGTCAGGGCGGCCAGGTTCTTCCTTCCTCGATAGAATCGAACCAAATAGACCTGGAGCGGATAGAAGAGAGAAGCGAGGACGATGGAGAGGATCAGGGTGTCCAGAAAGGGCTTGAGGATGAGATAGGAGAGATACAGGGAAAAGAACAGGACCACCAGGAGAAAGGGCCTGTAGCTCTTGCCGGCTCCGGGGATCTCGCTGCCCGATCCGTTGGGTCCGTTCATGCCTTCGAGTCCTCAGGGAGATGAAATCTTGGCCGCCTTCTGTCGATAGAGGTCCGTTTTCCGGGAATCCCCCATCTCCTTGTAGAGTTCCGCCTCCAGCAGGTAGGCCTCTTTGAGCTTGGCGGGTTCCTCCTGGAAAAGGATTTCCGCCTTCTTGGCGAACTCGAGGGCCTTGCTGCGGAAGCCCTTCATCCGCCAGGCCCGGGCCAGGTTCAGAAACGCTTCCCCGTTGTGGACGTCCACCTGGATGGCCTGCTCGAGGAGCGGAATGGCCGAATCCGGCTTCTTCTGCTTGAGGGAACCCTTGGCCTGGTCCACCAGGTGCATGGACGCCAGGTGCTGGGGAGGATGAGGCTCCTGCTTCTTTTCCCTGGGCGGCGGGACCGGTTCCGAGGGGGTCGAAAGGTCTTTCTCCTTGATGGCGGGAGGAGGTTTCAGGATGGCGGTGGTGGCCGGGGGCGGTCCGGACAAGCCGCTCGATCCGGGAAAGGGAGTGGTGGTTTCGCCTTTGGGCGGCGCAGGGGCAGGCTGGGGAGCTTGGGCCCATTCCGGCGGGATCTGGACGACCTTGGGAGCGCAGCCTGCCGGCAAAAAGCAAAGCAGCATCCACAAGACGGCCCCGCAATGCCGCTTGGTTGCGGGAGGCCCGGTGGGGCGACTTTCGTTGATCATATCCGATCCTTCTCCTTCCCCCGGGCGTGCAGAGCGCTATGGTCTGCTGTGCAGCCAGCAGAAGTCCTGGGGAACGTTTTCCGATAGAAAGTACTCGAACCTTCTCCCGGGGCAGGAAAGCACGGCGAGTCGTCCGGACTGGGGGCAGATGAGCCGTTGAACCACGCCGGGGGGCACCCGAAACTTCTGAGGGTGAATCCATGGTCGAACCTGGCTCATGAACCGGGCCCAAAGCCGCCCGGCTCCCTTGGCCCCCGTGAGCTCCGTGGGACGATTGTCGTCGTAGCCCACCCAGATGAGTACCAGGAGGTCCGTGGTATAGCCCACAAACCAGGAATCCCTGGTGTCGTTGGTGGTGCCCGTTTTGCCCGCACAAGGGAAATTGACCCCCAGGCGTCTCACATTCCTGGCCGTTCCCCGCTCGACGACCCCCTGGAGAAGATCGGTGATGAGGAACGCCTTGGCCGGAGTGGTCACGGTAGCCAGATCGACGCTTCGACGCTCCAGGACATTCCCCTTGTCGTCCACGACCTCTCTGAGAGTCAGTAGGTACGGTTTCTGACCGTCGTTGTCCAACGTCGCGTAGGCCTCGGCCAATTGCAGGGGAGTCACCTCGAAGGCCCCGAGGGCCAGAGACGGCACGGGCTGAAGGGGAGTCTGAATGCCCAGGGTACGGATTGTCTCCATAATGTTGTTTAAGCCGACTGTCAAGGCAAGACTCACCGTTGCCGCATTGAGGGACTGTTCGAGGGCGTCTCGGAAAAGGACCCGCCCCCGGTAGCGACGATCATAGTTCTTGGGGACCCAGAAAGTCCCGTCCACGGGATAGGATGTGGCTTCATCCGCCAGCAGGTCCGACGGGGTGAAGGCATCCAGGGCCGCCAGGTACACGAAGGGCTTGATGGCCGAGCCCGGCTGCCGATGGGCGTAGAGGGCCCGGTTGTAGGAGCTCTCCCAGTAGTCCCTTCCTCCCCGCAGGCTCAGGACGGAACCGGTCTTGGGCTGAATGGCGATGAGCACGGCCTGGAGGGGCGGGAAAGGTTCGCTTCCCGGGGGGGTCGAGGCGGCCTTCTCGAGCTCCTTCAAGCCCTCCCGGAGGGTGTTTTCCGCCGCCAGCGCCAGTTCGGGATGAAGAGTCGTGTAGATGTTCAATCCTTCGGATTCGAGGGCTTCCGGGGCGTAGAGTTCCTGGAGTTGCTGTCGCACGGTGTCCACGAAATAGGGGGCAAGATTCACGGGAAGGGAGGGGTCCGCAACGCGGACGGGTTCCAGCCGCGTTTTCTCGTGATCGAGAAACGAGATCTTCTCCAGTTCGAGCATTCGCTTCAACACGAGGTTGCGCCGCTTCTTGGATGCCTCGGGGCGCGACAGGGGAGAATACATGTTGGGGGCGCGGATCATCCCTGCCAGGGTGGCAGACTCGGCCAGGGTGAGGTCCTCGACGTTTCTCCCGAAATAGGTCCGGGATGCTTCCCCCACTCCATGAACGGCAACACTGCCGCGCTGGCCCATGTAGATCTCGTTCAGGTACATCTCGAGGATTTCGTCCTTGGTGTACAGATTTTCCATGACCAGCGACATGGAGGCCTCGAGGAGCTTGCGCTTGATGCTCCGTTCCGGTTCGAGAAAGTAGTTCTTGACCAGTTGCTGGGTGATGGTCGAGCCCCCCTGCACCACCCGGCGGGCCCGAAGGTCCGCCCACAGGGCCCGGAACATCCCCCGCCAGTCCAGCCCGCCGTGCTCGTAGAACCGGTGGTCCTCGATGGCCACGATCGCCTCGGTGAGATGTCGGGGGACCTGGCCGATGTTCACCAGCAGGCGACTCTCCCGTTCCGGGCCGAAAAGGCGCGCCAGTTCCATGGGTTCGAGTTCGAGCACCGGGATGTCCCCCCCGGCGGAAACGATCCGGGAAATCTTGTTTTGCTGAAAATCGAACCGGACCGTCTGGGCGGGAAGAGTGCGCCCAGGGAACTGAAACCCGCGAATGTGAACCACGAGGCTGTTGGGAAAGACCCGGAACTCTCCGGGGTTCAATGTGTCCCGGATGGCCGTCTGGTAGCGGCGCTCCTCAAAGAGCCGCCGCACATCCGAAAGGGACAGGGACTGCCCCGGGTACACGGGCACCACGGCGGAAAAAACCCTCGATGGAACGCTCCAACGGCGCGACGAAAACCTCTTCTGGATCTCGACGGTCAGGTGGTAGAAAAACGCGACGGCGACCAGGAGCGCCAGGGAGAAAAGCAGAATCAGCACCTTGGCAACCAGCCAGGTCACGGACGGCTCTTTGGGTCGAATTCTCATAAGGAAAGATCGAAAGATCTCCGGGACCGCAGGTGCCTAGGGTTCGTCATCTTCTCTCCAACTGGACGACGCATTCGATATGAGGCGTATGGGGAAAGAGATCGAAAGGCTGGACCTTCCGGATCTCATATTGTTCCGCCAGGAGGCAGAGGTCTCTTGCCAGGGTCGCCGGGTTGCAGGAAACGGCGACAATCCTCTCGGGTGCAAGCTCGAGGAGGGTCTTCAACACCTTGGGGTGCATCCCGGACCGGGGAGGATCGGTGATGACGACGTCGGGAACTTCATGAGGGGAAAGGGACTCGACGTCCTTGCCCAGGGTGTCTTTCAGATCGCCCGCCTTGAACGTGCAGTTCTCGATTCCGTTCCTTCGACCGTTGTCATACGCATCCGAGATCGCCTCCTCGATCACCTCATATCCTACTACCCGTCGCACTCGAGGTGCAACAAAAAGGGAGATGCTGCCGGTTCCGCAGTACAAATCCCAGACGGTTTCTTTTCCCGTGAATTCGGCAAAGCGTAAAACGGTTTCGTAGAGTCCTTCCGCGGCCAGGGGGTTCGTTTGAAAGAAGGAGTGAGCCGAGATGGAATACCGGAGATTCCCCAGCCTCTCGGTGATGGCCCCGGGCCCGAAAAGGACTCGACTCGAATCCCCAAAGGCCACCTGGGCCTTCTTGGAGCTCACGGAATGGACGAAGGAGGTCAGCCATGGAAACCGGGAAGCGATTTCTCTGCCCAGTTGATCCACCCGGGGAGCGTATTCGGGAATTCCTGCGGTGATGAGATGGGCCAGGCTTTCCCCGGTGCGCTTTCCTTCCCGCACGACCAGGAAGCGCCAGTACCCCTGGTGGTTCCGGGTGCTGTAGGCCGCGATCCCGCTTTCCGCACACCACTTTCGGACAAAGCGGACGAGCTCCACCGAAGCTTCCGACTGGAGAAAGCAGGACTCGACGTTGAATACCTTGTCGTAAAACCCCCGAATATGTAGCCCCAGGGCGAGGGACTTGTCGTAGACGGTGTCTTTGGCGGCGATCTCGAGGGGAGAAAGCCACCTTCGAGGAGAAAAGGTGTACTCCATCTTGTTTCGGTAGAAGCGCTGATCCGGGGAGGCAATCACGGGAGCCGTCCGGGTGTCCTCGATGCCCGAGATCCTCTCGAGGCAATCCGCCACGTGGGACCGCTTCCAGAGGAGCTGGGTCTCGTAGTCGATGTCCTGCCACCGGCACCCGCCGCAAACGGAAAAGTGCGGACAGAAAGGGTCCCGGTAGTGGGGAGACTGGCGGAGGACCTCCACCGGGGAGGCTTCCACGTATTGGGGCTTCTTCCGGGTGATTCTTGCCCGCACCAGCTGACCCGGGATGCCGTGGTCGAGGAAGACCACCAGCCCGTTCAAATATCCCAGGGCGCTGCCCCCGAAGGCGAGCTTTTCCACCTGGACCTCGATTTCCGATCCCTTCCGTATTTCCGTCATGTTCTATGGCCGATCCGCGATTCTCCGGGGTCCTTCCGGCCTTCGCCGGTAGGACGGTAAACGATCGTTAGCGGCCCAAAGGGTGACCCTCGAGGATCTTCGTTTCCCTAACGGATCACACTCCCGTCCGTATGCCGACCTCTTTGGCAATGGCGGCGAGGTGCGATGCGTACAAACCTTGGGGCGATTGGGCCGTCACGGGGGTCAGGGTCCGGGCGCTGTGCTGGACCTGCGCCTCCAAAGGCAGGCAGCCCACGAAATCCACGGTGGTGGAGAGCATCTTTCGAGCCACTTCCTGGATTCTCCCCGCCACATCCATCATGATGGATTGGTCTTCGACCAGGTTCAGCACCAGCTTGGGACGATAGGATTGGAGGACCTGCTGGATAAGAAACAGGTTTTGGGGCTGCTCTTTTCGAGCCGCCTCCACCAGTTCGCTCATGGGGATTGCCCGTCGTCCGTCGGCAGGGCTGGTGACTCGGGCAATGAGCCGGGCCAAACGCTCGTCCTTTTTTAGGCCCAGGTCCGATTCCTCGCCGAAAATCCGGTTCAGCTTCCGATACAGGGCTACCTTGATGAAGTTGTAGGCCTCGAGATAGGCGGCCGGGTCGCAGGTGGCCATAACGATCCCGATATCCGCCGAAAGGAAGAAGTCGATGATGTTGAACGAGGTGTCTCCCCCGAGGTCCAGGATGACGTAATCGGCATCGATTCGCTTGATGGACTTGATGAGCTTGATCTTCCTCGAGAAGCCGATGTTGGCGGCCCCGAACCGGGAGCTGTCACCTCCGATGAGCCCCGGACCGTATTGGGTCTCGGTCAGGGCATCCTCAATCCGCGGGGTGCGCTTTTCCAGGAAGTCGTTGATGCACCGGGGCAGGTAGGTCTTGCCCAGGTAAAGGTGAAGGTTGGCTCCCCCGAGGTCCAGGTCCACCAGGACGACCCGATATCCCCGGCTCGAGAGGAGCACCCCGAGGTTGGCCGCAAAGAGGCTCTTGCCGATGCCTCCCTTGGCCCCCCCGACGGCGATCAACCTCTTCCGGGCTTCGGCCGAGGCCGGTTCCCCTTCTCGCCCCGGGTCCGTCCGCAGGTAGCTGCGCAGCAGATCGTAGGAATCCATGACCTTGAGGAGACGCTCTTTCCGCCTCTCGATCATTTCCCGGGGCTCATCGCGGTGCAGGTCCGGGTGATAGCGTTTGGCCTTCTCCCGGAAAGCCCGGGTAACGCGCTCGAGGTCGAGACGGGCCACAAAGGCATCGTCCCGAGCCTGCTCGACGGAAAACAGGAAAGCGCATGCCACCCGAATCCGGTAGATTTCTTCCCCTTTGAGCTCATGGAGCGGCAACACGGGACTTACGTCTCCCGGGGAACCTGGGGCCGGCGTTTCGAAAATACGGGCACGGGTACGTCTCCGAAGTCATAAAACGCTGCATTAAGGCTCCACTTTCGGTGGAACCTTTCTCCAGTTCTGGATCTTGTCGATGATCTCGTTCACGGAAAGATCCTCCTTGAGCTCGTAGAACCCATCGGGCTCCTCCGGCTCCCGGGACGGCCTGCGGGCCGAGGCCGGCATCTCCCCGGGACGACCTACGGCGGCGTTGTAGATCTGTTTGCGGGGGACCTTGGGAATTCTCACATGTCTCACGTCCACATGGGCCGCGGAAATCAGGCCCCATACCCGCATCTTCTTGGAAGAACCGGCAAAGTCCTGGACGGCGGCATTGAGAAACTCGGCGAGCTCGGAGCTGTCCCCGGGCGCCGTGGTCGGCAGCGGCACCCGCCGATAACCCAGGAGATTCCACCGATGATCCCCTGTCTGGGCTATGAGGACCATTCGCAGCTGCTGGTGGCCCAGGTCGATTCCCAGGGTGGTCCGGGTGGGAAACGGCAGGAGTCCGCCCCGGGCGGAAAGTCGGCTCCACGGCGAGGGCGGGGAGGTCTCGGACAAGGGGCTCGGTGGAGAGGCGTCCTTGGAAGAGGATTCTCCCCGGATGGCCTGGAGAAGCCTCTCCGTGGCGGAAATCTCCTTGTCGGAGGAAAACACATCCTTCATTCCTACGTTGTCCTCGTGGCTTTGGCGTCTAGAAGGACGGTCCGGCAAAGCGGAGCTCATGCGCCGGGCACCCAACCCCCTTGTCTCGGGGCAGACGGCAGAGAACGACATCCCGCCTTCTGAGGCTGGGCTAAGCAATACTCATGCCCAGGACGAATCCCGCATTGGGATTGCGGTCATGTTGTCTTGGGAGGCATGGCGAGGGACAATTTTGTGAGAATTTGCTCAAGAATGCAAGATAAAAAGAATTACTGGACGGGTGAGCCCGACGGCGATGCGACAAAATAGGGCGGGCGATCGCAGGCCGAACTCCAAGCTCCGGTTTTCATTTGACCCGGCGGAATCGTCCTGGGTATGTTTAGCGGACTTGGCGGCGGAGGAAGACGATCTCGGCCCTCGGCCCTCCGGTGACCGCCAGGACCCCTCTTCCGTCGCAGGCCGGTTCCCGGCACCCACGGAGGATTCGGGCGCCCGGGGTCCGGCTACCGTGGGGTCGGAGGTCGGCCGGGACGAGGGTCCCCCCGGGGCTCCAAAGTGGGAGCCCGCTTCTGCGGAGTCGGCCACGAGGTACCCGGAAACCGGTCCACCCAATACGGGAGGGAAACGATCCCCCATGAGTCCCTGGATCCAAAAGCTTCGGACCTACGGCCGTCTGGTCAAGTTCAGCCATACCGTGTTCGCCCTTCCCTTTGCCCTGTCCGCCGTGTTGCTGGCCCATCGCGAGCATCCCCTCACCGGGAGCGTCGTTCTCTGGGTCCTCCTCGCCATGGCGGGGGCCCGTTCCGCGGCCATGGGCTTCAACCGCCTGGTGGACTACGAGTACGATCGCCTGAATCCCCGGACGTCGGACCGTCCTCTCACCTCGGGTCAAATCGACCGGTCCTCGGTGAAGATGTTCATCGCAGGCTCCTCCCTCCTGTTCATTCTCAGCGCCACGGCCCTGGGAAAACTCTGCTTTCTCCTGGCCTTCCCGACCCTGGCGATCCTCTTTGCCTATTCCTATACCAAACGGTTCACCCCGTACTCCCATTTCTTCCTGGGGCTGGCCATCGGGCTGGCACCCCTGGGGGCCTGGGTGGCCGTCTCCGGGGCACTGGACCCTCGAATCCTCCTCCTGAGCCTGGCCCTCTTGACCTACATTGCCGGGTTCGACCTGCTCTATGCCTGCCAGGATATCGACTTCGACCGCACGAACCGGCTGTTCAGTTATCCCGCTTCCTACGGCGTCCGAAGAACCCTCCGGTTGTCCTCGGCCCTGCATTGCATAACGTTTGTTCTCCTGACCGCCCTGTATTTTGCCTTCGACCTGGGAATCCCGTACCTGGGCTTCCTGGTCCTCATCGGGTTTCTCCTGGCCCTGGAGCACCGGCTGGTCCGTCCGGACCGACTGGATCGGATCAACCTCGCCTTTTTCCATGTAAACAGCCTGGTATCCATCCTGTTGTTTCTGGCGGTGTGGACGGATTTGTGGCTAGGGGCCAGGGGCTAGGGGCGAGGGGTATAGGGTGGGCAGCGCCAAGCGCCGCCCACCAAACAGCGCATCCGTTTGAAGGGAAGCCGAAACTCAGCCACGGGAGTCCTGCCCTTATGACCACGGCATACCGAAATCTGCGGGAGTTTGTGGAGGCCCTGGATCGGGCCGGGGAACTGCTGCGCATCCCGGCCCCGGTGTCCCGGCACCTCGAGATCACCCACATCACCGACCTGGCATCCAAGGCCCCCGCCGGGGGCAAGGCCCTGCTATTTGAACGGGTGGAGGGGTTCGATTTTCCCGTTTTGACCAACGCCTTCGGGAGCGAGCGCCGAATCTGCATGGCCCTGGGGGTCTCGGACCTGGAATCCCTGGCCGGGAGGCTGCGGCGTTTCATCGAAATCAAGCCGCCCAAGTCTCTCAAAGACGGGCTGAAGCTCCTTCCCTTGGGGCTGGACGTCTTTCGGTTTCTCCCACGCAAGGTTCGCCGGGCGCCGTGCCAGGAAGTAGTCTACCGAGGCCGGGACGCGGACCTGGGCAAAATCCCCGTCCTCCAGTGCTGGCCCCAGGACGGCGGTCCCTTTGTGACCCTTCCCGTGGTGATCACCCGCAGCCTCGAGACGGGAAGGCGAAACGCGGGCATGTATCGCCTGCAGGTCTACGATGCCCGAACCACGGGCATGCACTGGCACATCCACAAGGACGGGTCTCACTACTACCAGGAATACCGGAGGGCGGGAAAGAGGATGCCCGTGGCCGTGGCCGTCGGGACCGACCCGGCTACCACGTACGCGGCCACGGCCCCCATGCCTCGGGGCATCGACGAGATGCTCCTGGCCGGGTTCATCCGTCGAAAGCCCGTCCCCATGGTCCAGTGCATCACGGTGGACCTGCAGGTCCCCGCTGAAGCCGAGTTCGTCCTCGAGGGCACGGTGGATCCCAAGGAACTCCGGATCGAGGGCCCTTTCGGGGACCACACGGGATACTACTCCCTGGTGGGGGACTATCCCGTTTTCCACGTCACCGCCATCACCCATCGTCGCAACCCCATCTATGCCGCAACGATCGTGGGGCGACCTCCCATGGAGGATTGCTACCTGGCCAAAGCCACGGAACGGATCTTTCTGCCTCTTCTCAACACGGTGCTTCCGGAAATCCGGGACTTCTGGATGCCGTGGGAAGGGGTCTTTCACAACATCACGGTGCTTTCCGTGGAAAAGGAGTACCCGGGCCACGCCCGCAAAGTCATGAACGCCGTCTGGGGCCAGGGACAGATGAGCTTCAGCAAGGTGCTCGTCCTGGTGGACTCGGACGTGGACCTGCACCGTCCCCGGGAGGTCCTCGAGACGGTCCTCGATACCGTGGACCTCGCCTCGGACCTCTACGTCACCGAAGGGGTCCTGGACGTCCTGGACCACAGTGCCCCCGAGCCCCTTTTCGGAGGAAAGCTGGGCATCGACGCAACTCGACGCATCGAGGGAGAAAGGCCACGGGTTCGCCCCACGGGAGTCGTCTCTCCTGTGGAACCCTCGAGGATCGAAAAGGCCCTGAGAGAAGTCTCCCCAAACCTGCGATCCTTTTGCGTCCCTGAGCTGAGGGCCCGAAATCCGTTGCTTCTGCTGAACCTGGAAAAGGACGGGAAAACCACGGGAAAGGCCGTTGGCCAAAGGATCCTCGAACACAAGGGACTCGAGAGCTTCGCTCTTTTCGTCCTCTTGGACGCAGCCGTGGACCTTCGGGATTCCTCCCTCACTCTCTGGAAGCTCTTCAACAACGTGGACCCGCTTCGGGACCTGGTCCGCCGGGATCGCCGCGTGGTTCTCGACGCCACCCGAAAGGGGCCCGAAGACGGTCACCATCGGCCCTGGCCCGACGACATTGTTATGGATCCCAAGGTGGCGGCAAGAGTCCGGGAGAGAGCCAGGGAGCTCAACATTGAACCGTTTCTGAAAAAGGAGTAACATTCCGGAACGGAACGATTTGCGGCCGGGGAACCGGACCTTTTTGCCGAAGCAAGGACCGGGGTTCGGCGTGCCCGGCGCCCCGAATCGGTCCGTCTCCATAGAACGCCCCACGGACAAGGAGACCCATCCGGATCGTGAATCCAATCCCTGACCCACACGAATGCCTGCGTCGCATGGATGAGACGCGGATGCCGGAGCATATTCGAAGACACAGCCACCGAGTGGCGGCCGTCGCCCTGTACCTGGGCAGACTTCTCAATGAGAACGGATGTCGCCTGGACCTTCGCCTGGTGGAGGCCGGGGCGCTCTTGCACGACGTCGGGAAATCCCAGGCCCTCGCCACCGGGGAAAGGCACGAGATGTTGGGGGCCGAAATCGTGGGGCGATGGGGCTACCGTCCCCTGGTGCCCATCGTGCGGGACCACGTACACCTGGACCCGGCAACGGTCCGGGGCCCCATTACCGAGTCCGTCCTGGTGAATTACGCCGACAAGAGGGTCAAGCACGACGAGATCGTGTCCCTGGCGGAACGCTTCCGGGACCTGGTGGAACGGTACGGAAGGACGCCCAAGCACATCGAGTGGCTCGAAGAAAAGTACCGCCTCTTCGACCGGTTGGAGAAGAAAATCTTTGGACATCTGGGGATTCATCCTCAAGAGGTCGGCCTCATGAGCCTTGGAACGAATCCCTAGGAGACAGGAACCGGAGCGATCTATGGGAAAAAAACTTACCGTGGCACTTTTGGCCGGGGGAAAATCCGCGGAGCGGGAAGTATCTCTGAAGAGCGGCGAGCAGGTGTTCCGGGCTTTGGACAAAAGCCGCTATGAGGTCCTGCGCTACGATCCCCGAGACGACCTCCCACGCCTGGCGGCGGATGCCGGGAAAATCGACGTCGCCCTCATCATCCTCCACGGGCGGCTGGGAGAGGACGGAACGGTCCAGGGCTTTCTGGACCTGTTGGGAATCCCGTACCAGGGCAGCGGGGTCCTGGGCAGCGCCATCGCCATGAACAAGATCCTCAGCAAGCAGCTCTACATCCAGGCCGGGCTGAAGGTGGCTCCCTACGGAATCCTGGACTCCCGACAGAGGGAAGCCGGGATGGAAACGGTCCGAAACCTGGGGTTTCCCGTGGTGGTGAAGCCGGAACACGAAGGGTCCAGTATCGGTTTGAGCATCGTGAATCGGGAAGAAGACCTGGCCGGGGCCCTCGAGGCGGCCT
>JARKQW010000229.1 GCA_029974695.1 Syntrophobacteraceae bacterium
GCATGGGCATAACAGTGGACGCACTGGAGATTGCAGCGGCGGGTGACGTTCCACACTACTACGGGCTGCTTGTCGGTGGAAAACTGAAGGAGATGGGACGGCAGCCGACCGCTGAGGCGACCATACCGCAAGGCATCGGAGGGTTCCACCGTGCCGCAGTAGAGCTTGGAGATTCCGATCATGAAGGTTCCTCTTAGTTCTGGGATTCTTGTTGGCGGTCGGACAGGGTGATGGGATACTGGCGGTAGCTGTCCCGAATCAAATCGTCCAGATATTGGTCCGGTTGAAGGACGGCGTCCCTAGGTAGAACAAACCGCAGCTGACCGCTTCGCTCGGAGACGAGCTTGAACCCGTAGTCGTAGTCCCTGGAAACCCTTGCACAAATGCCGGTAGCGCTCGTTCCCGTGTTCAACGCTTCTTGAATGATTTCGTCCACCGCTTCCTCGTCAAAGGAAATCTGGAAGCCGTGGGTTTCACAAAAATCCCCTTCAAACACGCGAACCTGGTTGTAAAGCTGCATCATTTCGTCCAGGACGCTCTCGATGGACCAACCGAACCGAATGTGATGTTCCAGGGCAATCTCCATTCGAGGTCCCGTAAAGATCAGGGGATATTCCTGGGCGTAGTGGTTGTGCGTTTCACTCAGCTGCACCCGGGCCCTGCCTTTTTCCTCCTCGAGGATGGCTCGATAGACGGCGAGGCGGTCCGGATCTTCGGGATTTGCCAGGACCCTCTTCAACTCCTCCTCAGGATGGATCACCAGGCCCTCGGTAACCACCAAGGTCTTGACGCTCGAGCTGGGGAGGCTTTTCTCGAAGGGGAGGAGAACCCTTTCAATGACGCTCACCAAACCCCGCGCCCCCGTTTTTTCCTCGTAGCCCATCCGGGCCAAAAGACGCAGGGCCCTGTCCTCGAACCGGATGTCAATGCCGTAGCTGCGAAAGTCTTCCTTCTTGGCAAGGAGGACGGGATTGTTCGGGTTTCGCAAGACCTCGTAAAGGTCCTCGACTCCCAAGGGCTCCAGGACGGCCACCACCGGCAACCTCCCCACGAACTCGCTTTCAAAGCCGTAGGCGATCAGGTCTTCCGCCTTGACATGCTTCATGTAGCGGTAGTCGTCCCCCTTGCTGGAGATTTCCGCCCCGAATCCGATCTCCTGCCTCTGCAGCCGCTTTTTCACCAGGGGCGCCAGCTCGTTAAAGGCCCCGCTCATAATGAAAAGAATGTTCTTCGTGTTGATGACGCGTCGTTCCCTCTTCCCCGTCTTGCGGTACTGTTCGATGGCCTGCAGCTGGGAAATGGGATCGTGGGCGACCTTGAGGTCCACTTCGGTTTCTTCCATGGGCTTGAGGAGTGCCCGCTGCACCCCCGTCCGGGAGACATCGGGACCGATCAGGCTGTGGGAGGAGGCGATCTTGTCGATTTCATCCACATAGATGATCCCGTGCTGCGCCAGTTCGATGTCCTCCTTGGCCTCCACGAGAAGCTCCCTCACCAGGTCTTCCACATCCCCGCCCACGTAGCCCGTTTCACTGAATTTCGTTGCGTCTCCCTTCACGAAGGGCACCCCCAGCTTGCGGGCAATGAGCTTCACCAGGTAGGTCTTGCCGACGCCGGTGGGTCCGATGAGAAGGATGTTGTTCTTGATCCTCCCCACCATGGATGCTTCCTCGGCGCGTCCCCGTTTCTTCTCGAACCGAATCCTATGATAGTGGGTACAGATCTTGGTCGCCAGGACGGCCTTTGCACCGTCTTGCTTGACCACGTACTGGTCAAGGTAGGCCGCCAGTTCCTCAGGCTTGAGATCGAACCGGATTTTGTCCACGCCTGTGGGCTCCGAAGGAGTAGGAGTGTCGGGAGATTCCTTGGCTTGAGCCATCATCATCGGAGAAATCACCTTGATGCGGTATCCGTATTTCTTGGACAGGTATTCGCTCAGTTCCTTTTCCAGCTCTTCCTGGTTAGGGAGCCTAAAATCATCTGCCATGAAAGTATCCTCGAAGGCAGGGCATTTTTCGTC
Organism: Syntrophobacteraceae bacterium; assembly: GCA_029974695.1. Lineage (GTDB taxonomy): Bacteria > Desulfobacterota > Syntrophobacteria > Syntrophobacterales > Syntrophobacteraceae > JAGPLX01. The sequence goes on from JARKQW010000229.1 coordinate 2,021, forward strand.
CGATTCCATGAAGTTCGGATAACTATAAACCTTGCACGGGCCGATTTCAACGGAGAGCGGGGAGCAAAGCCCCGACCGTCGGCCGGGCTTCCGCACCGCTCCCCCCTGCTCCGTCTGCGTTCCGCAAATCGCCGAAGACCGGAGGCCAACCGAACCGTCTGCGTTTACTCCGTGGGAAAGGTCAGGCCTGCCCCATACCAGCCGATGGTGACCACCAGGGGCACGAACGCCAATACTCCCAGAACATAGAAAACCCCACCGGGTCCCAGGCTCGCCAGGGTCTCCCCCCCGGAAGATCTCCCGACAAAGGAAATCAAGGCCAGAACCAGCAGGACCAGGGAGGCCGCGAGCTTGATCCCGATCGCTTTCACGGGTCTCGCCTGATAATTGAGCCACCAGGAAAAAATCCCCGTCACCATGACCACCGGGAGGAAGAGAAGGCCTGCTCCCAGACAATGGAAACCGGTGGTCTCCAGGCCCTCGATGCCGGTGAGCAAAGACAATACGGTGAAGGTGGGAACGGCCATCAGGAAGGCAATGGGAAAGTGAACCGTCATGGGATGGGGATGCCGCCTCAACATGGGATAGCGTTCCAGCAGGAAGCTCAATAGACCGGAGGCCGATCGAGGCGCCGGTCCTTTTTCCCCGAGAATCCCCACCTGCGGATAGCGGTCCAGGACCTCCTCCCCATGGGGGGCCGCGTGAAGATCCACGGTGAGGTCCGTCCCCGCGTGATGGCGCCTCATGTGGAATCCCCCCTTCCAAAGCTTGCTGGCGCTGACGTCGAATACTCGGCCCCGATGAAGGATGTAGGCGGGCTTGCCGTCCTTTCCGTCGAATTGTTCCAGTTCTGCCCGGTCAAATTCTCTCATGCGTCAGGGTCTCCTCTCCATGGTTCGTCTCACGATTCTTCCCTCCCGCACGGCAGGGACTCACTGCACCACAAGGTTCCAAAGGAGCCCCAGCAACCCCACACCGATCAAGGTCGACTCGATGGCGGACACAAAAGCCGGGTCCTCTTTGAGGCGATTCTGAAAGCACATGTTCAGCTGGCTCCAATAGAGCGCCACGGCCGGAAGCATCACGTAGGAAAAGGAAGTGCACAAACCCGCCCACGGACCGACCACCAGAGACAGGCCCAGGAGGATGAGGGTCCCCACCAGGAAATGACCCGTCTTGGCCTCCCCGATGAGCACGACGAGGGTCTCCCTGCCGACCAGTCGATCTCCTTGCACGGCGAGCAGGTCCAGCATGGCCGTTCGGACCAGGACCATCAGGAATGCGATCCAGAAGGCAAAGATCGCCCGATCCAATCCGGGCAACGCATGAGCCGTGTAGGGCACAATGACCGTAACGGAGGCCCAGGCGATGGGCACGGAGAAGGTCTTGGAGGTGGGGATGTCCTTGAGCTTGAACGCATAGAGGCTCTGCCAGGACGAGGGGAGAAATACGGGAACGGCGTAAGAGATTCCCAGGAGGACCAGGACCCCCATCACCAGAAAGGCCAAGAATCCCACATCAAGGGCAATCCACAGGGCCGCCACGACGGCCGCCACTCCGGCGCCGGTGAAGGCCAGGCGCCATCGCTGATAAAAGGCCGCCCGGCTGGGGTCGTTGAGCTTGATGGCGTTTCGATCCAGATAGATGTTGAGGGAATGCATGGCAAAGGCATAGAAAGCCGCCATGAGACCATCGTACCAGGAACCCGGAAAACCCGTCATGGCCTGCATGGCGGAAGGCAAAAGTGCGGCGCTCACGGCAATGTATAGGTTTCCGTAGGCAAGGAGTTCCATGGCCCTCTTGAGGAGATACTTGCGGCTCATCTTCCGGGTCTGGATGGACTCGAGGTAGTGGACCACGCTCCGAATCATCCAATTGGGAGTGGAGGCGCCCGCAGAGATTCCCACACAGGAGTAACGTTCCATGTCCTGCTGGTTCAGGTCCGCTTCCGTCTCCACGTGGTAGGTGGGAATGGCACACTCCCGGGCCACTTCCACCAGTCGCACCGTATTTCCGCTGTGATATCCGCCCACGATGACCATGGCTTCCACCTGGGAGCACATCTCCCGCACTTCCGCCTGCCGTTCGTGAGTGGACCCGCAAATGGTGTTCTTCACAATGCCCTTGGGATAGCGTTTGAGAAAGGCTTCCGTGATTTCCCGGAAGGTCTCCTCGTTCTGAGTGGTTTGCGCCACCAGGAGCACCTTTTCCCAATCCCGGGGCAGCTGTTCGACCTGCTCCACCCGATCAATGACGATCCCACGCCCTTCCGTGTAACCCATCAACCCGATCACTTCCGCATGGTCCGCATCCCCCACGATGACCGTACGGTATCCGCGGCGGGCGTGCCTCTTGATGACGGCATGCACCTTGGCCACTCTCTTGCACGTGGCGTCCAGGAGCCGGGCATCCATCCTGTGCAGGGCCTGCCGTTCCCGGGGCGGGATTCCGTGGGCGCGAATGACGACCTTCTTTCCCGCACAGTTCTCGATGTCCGCCACCTCCTGGATCCCCTTTTCCTCGAGCATCTTGAGGACCTGGCGGTTGTGGATGAGGGGTCCGAAAGTGCAGATCCTCTCTCCCTCCTTGCGCTGCTGAATGGCGTTGAGAGTCACTTCCAGGGCGTCCTTCACCCCCTTGCAGAAACCGGCGGTCTTGGCGACGATGACCTTCATGGTTCCTCACCTTTCTTCAATTCAGGGATCTTGAACGGCAGGAACGCCCATCCTCGTCGGGCGATGTCCTCCATCCACGAGTCAAATGCGGACAGGAGAACGTCCCAACCATCCGCCGTCGACAGCCGGGCCCTCAAGCGGCACGTGTCCGGAAAGCCTTTCGAGTAATACATGAGCAGGGTCCTCAATCGGCCCATACAATGAGGCCACTTTTCCCTGAATGCCCGCACATGGTCGTGCACCGTACGGAAGAAATCCTCCCAGCCGGGATGGGGATTTCGTTGAACCGGGGAGCGCCACCGGGAGACAATGGTGGAGAAGAGCCAGGGGTTTCCCAGACTGCCCCGGCCAATCATCACCCCATCGCATTTGCCCTCACGAAGCACCCGGTCGGCCTGGGACGGTCGGGTGATGTCTCCATTTCCAATGAGGGGGATTCCCAGGGACTTCTTGACTTGCTCGATGGCCGTCCAGTCCGCGTCTCCCCGAAATTGCTGAGCAGGGGTGCGGCCGTGGAGGGTAATGGCGTCGGCACCCGCGGACTCCAGTCGCTTGGCGAGGTTCACGGTGGCGGAATAGGATTGAGTCCAGTCCAGTCGAATCTTGACTGTGGTGGGGATTCGAACCGATCGTTTGACTTTCTCCACCATGCGGGCCAGCAGGTCCGGCTTTTGAAGAAGTCCGGCCCCGGCCCCCTGGCGCAACACCTTTCTCACTGGGCATCCCGCGTTGATATCCACGGCCGAGGCGCCCAGGGCTTCCAGGCTCGCGGCGGCCCTTCCCACCACGTCGACATC